>DAOVBF010000027.1 GCA_030673955.1 Deltaproteobacteria bacterium | reverse complement strand
CCCCGCCCGCCCGCCACCGCCCCCGCCCGCGCCGCCCCCCCCGCCCCGCCCCCGCGCGCCCACCGCCGCACGGCCCTGGACGACATGTAGACGCGGCACCACGCGATCTACACGTTCCCGGAGGAGACCGAGAAGCCGGTCATCTCCAGCGTCGTGCTCAAGCGTCCGGTCATCGACGTGGCGCTCTCGGGACCGGCCGACGAGCGTACACTCAAGGTCCTCGGGCAGCGCGTGCGCGACGAGATCGCAGCGCTTCCGGGCGTCACCCAGGTCGAGCTCCAGTACGCGCGTCCCTATGAGATCTCGATCGAGGTTCCGGAGGAGTCCCTGCGCCGCCACGGTCTGACCTTCGACCAGGTCGTCCGGGCCGTGCGACGCTCCTCGCTGGATCTTCCGGGGGGCTCGCTGAAAACCGCCGGCGGAGAGATCCTGCTGAGAACCAAGGGCCAAGCCTACAGGGGACAGGAGTTCGAGGACATCGTGGTGCTGACCCGGAGCGACGGCACGCGCGTGACGCTCGGAGAGGTCGCGCAGATCGTCGACGGGTTCGAGGACATCGATGTATATGGGCGCTTCGACGGGGCGCCGGCCGTGCTGATCGAGGTGTCCCGGGTCGGGGACCAGGACCTGATCGAGATCTCCGATCGGGTCAAGGCGTATGTGGCCACGGCGCAAGCCTGGCTGCCCGACGGGATCGAGCTGACGCTCTGGCAGGATTCCTCGCGGGTTCTCAGGGACCGTCTGAGCACTCTGATCCGGAACGGGCGGAGCGGCTTCCTGCTCGTGCTTCTGCTCCTGGCGATTTTTCTCCGTCCGCGGCTCGCTTTCTGGACCACGATCGGCGTCCCGATCGCCTTCCTGGGGGCGCTCTGGCTCATGCCCGCGCTCGACCTCTCGATCAACGTCATCTCGCTCTTCGCATTCATCCTCGTCCTCGGGATCCTGGTGGACGACGCGGTCGTGGTGGGTGAGAACGTGCACACCCAAGAGCAGCGAACCGGCGAACGCCTGCGTTCGGCCATCCAAGGCACACAGGAGGTTGCCATTCCCGTGATCTTCGGGGTGCTCACGACGGTGGCAGCGTTCGTTCCGATGCTGCTCGTTCCGGGTCCGATGGGCCAGGTCTTCTCGGTCATTGCGTGGATCGTGATCCTGTGTCTCATCTTATCTCTAATCGAGTCGCAGCTCGTCCTACCGGCTCACCTGGGGCACGGCCGGTCACTCGGAGCGGTGGCGGAGCTCTCGCTCATCTTGGTGCCGATCTTGCTGATCCTCCTCTTCACCCTGAGCCCCAGCGGGCGGGTCTTTCTGGCCCTCGTTGCGCTGACGGCGATCCTCCTCCTTCTCCTGTACCGGACGGGCGAGCTGACACGCATTGCAGGCCGCTTCATGGGGGTGCAGGCGGCTTTCGCCTCGGCGCTCGAGCGCTTCGTCCAAGAGAAGTACCGCCCCCTTCTGGCCCGCGCGCTCGAGTGGCGCTACCTCACGGTTGCCGCGGGCGTGGCACTGTTCCTCTGGGCCGCGGGCGTGATCGCGAGCGGGCGGATGCACTTCTCGTTCTTCCCACCCGTCGAGGCCGACTACGTCGCGGCGCTTCTCACCATGCCCCAGGGAACGCCCGTCGAGATCACGGGAGAGGCTGTTCGCCACCTGGAGGGCGCCGCTGAAAAGCTTCGGGCCGAGCTCGACGCGAAGTACGCACGAGGGGGCCAGAGCCAGGTGCGTCACGTTCTCGCATCCGTGGGGCAGCAGCCGTTCCGGGAGCGCCAGTCGCGGACTCCCCAGGGCTTGGGCCGGTCGGTAGCCGGCGGTGCGCACGTCGGCGAGGTCGTCCTGGAGCTCCCCCCCGGGCAGGAGCGGGGCATCAGCGCAGGCGACATCGCGCAACGCTGGCGCGAGATCGCCGGCGCTATCCCCGATGCGGTCGAGCTGGTGTTCGTCTCGGATCTCTTCTCTGCCGGAGAGGCCATCAACATCCAGCTTCAGGGACCGCGGATCGATCACCTGCGCCAGGCAGCGGATCAGCTCAAGGCCGAACTGGCCGAGTACCCGGGCGTCGTCGATATCGCCGACTCGTTCCGCGCCGGAAAGCAGGAGCTCAAGCTCGCCATCCTCCCGACCGCGGAGCTATTGGGGCTCACGCTGCAGGACCTCGCGCGGCAGGTTCGACAAGCCTTCTACGGCGAGGAGGCCCAGCGCGTTCAGCGAGCCCGGGACGACGTGCGCGTGATGGTCCGCTACCCGCAGGCGCAGCGCCGCTCCCTTGGAGATGTCGAGAGCATGCGCGTCCGCACCCCCGATGGCACCGAGGTCCCGTTCTCGACGGTCGCGCGCGCCGAGCTCGGCCGGGGCTTTGCGGCCATCCGGCGCTCGGACCGGCAACGAGTGGTGAGCGTGACAGCCGATGTCGACCGCACGCAGACCACGGCGAACGACGTACTCGCGCGTCTGCTGGCGAACCAACTGCCCGAGATCATCGCCGACTACCCGGGTCTGAGCTACTCGCTGGAAGGCGAGCAGCGCGAGCAGCAACGAGCACTGGGCGGACTCCTGCGCGCCTACCTGCTCGCACTGGTCGCGATCTACGCGTTGCTCGCGGTGCCGCTTCGCTCCTACTTCCAGCCGCTTCTCATCATGAGCGTCATCCCGTTCGGCATGGTCGGGGCGATCGGCGGACACCTGCTCATGGGGCGGAGCCTGAGCTTCCTGTCGGTCATCGGGATGGTGGCGCTATCGGGCGTGGTCGTGAACTCGAGCCTCGTGCTCGTCGACTTCGTGAACCGCCGCCGCGCCGAGGGCGTGGCGTTGGACGACGCCGTCCGTCAGGCGACCGTGGCGCGCTTCCGACCGATCGTCCTCACCTCGCTGTCTACGTTCGCGGGCCTGACGCCCCTCTTGCTCGAGAGAAGCCTCCAGGCGCAGTTCCTGATCCCCATGGCCATCTCCCTTGCTTTCGGTGTCGTGTTCGCGGCGTTCATCACTCTGTTCATCGTGCCCAGTGGCTACCTGATGCTCGAGGATCTCAGGCTCCTTCCGCAGCGGCTCCTACGCAGGCGCCCTCAGCCAGCCCCCGTGGAAGAGCCCGAGGCAATCCCCCGCACACGCTGAAGACAAGGTCGTCGGCGTTCCCGTCGCCCATAGCTCCGAAGTCCGTTACGAGCGGCGAGCCCCGTCAGCTGAAAACCATGCCGCCGTCTACATTGAGCGCTTGCCCGGTGATCTCTCTGGCCTCCTCCGATGCCAGAAACACTACGGCGTTGCCCATATCTTCAGGGGTCTGCGCTCGCTTGAACGGAATCACCGCCTGGATCAGCGTGTCGAAGATCTTTTTCGGATCCATTCCCTTGAAGAGCGGATGGCTTCGAGACATCACCTCGACCCCTCCGGCCCACATGGGAGTCCAGATGATTCCCGGGCACAGGGTGTTGGCGTTAACGTGGTAGGGAGCCATGTGGACGGCGATGGCCTGGGTCAGAACGATCACCCCCGCCTTGCTGGCGGAATAATGAGGGAGCAGCTCGTTGCCCCGACGTCCCGCAACGGAGGACACGTTTACGATCTTACCCTTCTTCTGCTTCTTGAAGTGGGGAATCACGGCCCTGTTGCAGAGGAACACACCCTTGAGGTTGACATCAATGGTCTCGTTCCAGTCAGCCTCCGAAATGCTCTCGATGCTGATCGGTGCGGTCGACCGACCGTGATGGGTATAGCCACCCACCCCGGCAGAGCAGACCAGGATGTTCAAATGTCCCATCTCCCTGAGGGTCGTATCCACTAGGAGCTCGCACTGACTGGCGATTCGCACGTCGGTCTGCATCGCCAGCGATTTTCTCCCGGTCTCTCTGACCTTGGCCGCAACCTGCTCGACCAGATCCTTGTTCACATCACTGACGACGACGTGGGCGCCCTCCCTCGCCATACACAGGCAGATGCCCTCCCCAATACCCCCGCCGCCTCCGGTAACGACCGCAACTTGATCTCTCAACCTCATGCAGGGTCCTCCTTCGCGTCGGGATAAGCGGTCGAGGCCTCGGCCACCTAACGCGCGCGAGCTTCGATGGCCTCGGCCAGGGCGACGAGCTGTTGGGCCTGTTCGAGATGAAGTCGCTCCACCATCCGTCCCGCGACCTTGACCACGCCTTTGCCCCGGGACTCCGGCGTGTTGAAGGCGGCGGTGATGCCCCGCGCCTCTTCGACTTCTTCGGCGGTGGGAGAGAAGACGCGATTGCAGATTTCGATCTGGCTGGGATGAATGAGCGTTTTCCCGTCGAACCCGAGCTCCCGGCCCTGCCGACAAACGGATTCGAACCCCTCCGTGTCTTGGATGTCGTTATAGACGCCATCGAGGATCGTCAGATTGAAGGCCCGCGCCGCCAGAAGGCACAGGGCCAGACTCGTGATCATCGGCGTACGAGCCTTCGTTTGCACGGCACGAAGTTCCTTGGCCAGGTCATTCGTACCCATCACCAGACACCGAAGCGGGCCGCTGGCCGCGGCGATCTCCTGCGCTCTCAGCATCGCGATCGGCGTCTCCATCATCGCCCACAGCGCGGTCTCAGGGCCCGCCCCTGCCTCGGACAGCATTGCGCTCGCCCGGCTGACCTCAGTTGCGTCATTGACCTTCGGGATCAGAACGGCATGCGGCCCAGCACCCGCAGCCGCTTCCAGATCGCCGCCGCCCCAAGCGGTGTCGAGCCCATTGACTCGGATCACGAGCTCCCGATCCCCGAAGCCGCCATCCCGGACCGCGGCGCAGACCTGGTCGCGGGCCCCCGACTTGGCCTCGGGCGCAACGGAGTCTTCGAGATCCAGGACCAAGGCGTCCGCAGGCAACGTTCTTGCTTTTTCAATCGCCCGCGCGTTTGACCCCGGCATATAGAGCACGCTGCGCCGCGGACGTACGGTTCCCAGCATGACTCGTCCTCCACTCATCTCAAGCGCGTGTTCTCCGAGAGTACAACCTCATCCCGCGGAGGTCAGGGTGCCCGTGCGGGACTCCGCGAAAGGAGCGCGCAGGGGGCGGTTGAGCAAGTCGCATCCTGCGTCCCGAGCTATGATCCACGCAGAGGGGATTTCTTCCAGGGGGGTCATCGTGCCGGGAACATCCGCATCACCTAAAGGGACAGGACTGCGTCTTTACAGGACGGGCTGCGTGCCGCTCTCGGGCTTTCTGAGGTCGGAGATCCGTGCGGCATTCGTCGTGGCCTGGGCTTCGTGTCTGGGAGCGGTGCTCGCGCCGAGCAATGCACGGGGCGACGCTCCGCTCACGTGGGAGTCGGGGAATCACAAAGCAAGCCTCAGTCTCTCGACGCGTTTCCGAGTCGAGACCTGGGACGCGCGGGCGACGGATAGCGACACCTTCACCGCGCTCCGCAGCCGCGTCGGTCTCAAGTACTCCTATCAAGAGAGCTTCGCCGCCTTCGCTGAATTTCAGGACGCCCGGATCAACGGGTTGGATTCAGTCACGAGCGGCGCGGCCGCGCTTTACCGGGCCGCCGCTGGGGGGAAGAGCAAGACCAGCGGCGACCGGATCCGCCAGCTCTGGGTTCAGTTCAAGCCCACGTCCGCGTTGACCCTGCGCGCGGGTCGTCAGGACATCAAGCTCGGCACCGAAGTGATGTACCCGGAGGGGAACTGGAAATACCTCAAGATCGCACGCCTTTCCCAGCGTCTTGGCGGAACGGTCGGCTGGACGCACGGCGAGCGCTCCAACGATGGTGTGACGGCCGCCTACGACTTCGGCGATCACCACCTGTATCTCTTCGGCGCCAAGCCCACGACCGGTGTGTTCGACCTCAACTCGAGCTACGCCTCGCAGGAAGACATCATCTACGGCGGGGCCTCCTGGACGGCCAAACGCGGAACGTGGCTACCCAACACCGAGGTACGGCTATTCGGCCTGTACTACGAGGACGAGCGGGACGCCAGCGATGGGGCCTTCGGGGGGCTGAACAACCAGACCCTCCGCGTGTGGAGCGCCGGCTTCTCGTCCGTCGGAATCTACCCATGCGGCGAGGGAAACGCGGACCTGACCCTCTGGGCCACTTACCAGTGGGGGGACTGGCCCGCGGTCGGGCCGAACTGGGACCATCAGGCCTGGGCAGCCCTCGTCGAGGGCGGATATCAGTGGACGAACGTCAGGATGAAACCATGGGTGCGAGCAGGGGTGAATGTCGCCTCCGGTGACGGAAGTACGACCGACAGAGATCACGAGTCGTTCTTTAACGTCCTGCCGACGAATCACCTGTACTACGGCTACGCCGACCAGTTTGCCCTGGGAAATCTCATCAACTACTTCGCGCAGCTCAGGCTGAAGCCCTTCGCCAAAACCGGACTCGACGTCTTCGTGCACCACTTCACCAAGCTGACCAGCGACGACGGTCGGCACTTCGGGACGGGGGCGTTCAACAAGAACGCTTTCGGCTATGGGCTCGACACGACCACCGCTCACCGGGGTCTGGGGACCGCGGTGGACATCGTAGTGAGCCACGAGCTGCACGAGCGGGTGTCCTTGCTGGCGGGCTACTCCTACATGTGGGGACACGCGCACTGGAACGATCTGCCTGACGACGACACCCGCTTCGCGTTCTTCCAGGTCACCGCCAAGTACTAGGCCGCTCGTCGGCTGCTCAGGCGACCTCTCGGCTGGCCCGCGATCGTGTCGGCAATGGCCCCAGGCAAAGTGTACGGCGTGGCGGACGATGGCAACTGCCTTAATTGAACACTTTGCCGCTCCCGATGCTCGGCTTACTCGGAAGTCGTCAACGGCCCCGGCGCGAGCAAAGCATCCCGGGTGGTTGGGCCTGGCAATGTTGCAGAGCGTTGTCGGGTAGGCGGAAGCCCGTCCTGCATGCGGTGTATGTTCTTGTTTGCTCTAATATCGCTCCGATCGCCTTTCCCAGAGACAGATAGCCTTCTAGCTCTCTCTCACGGTACTCTCTTTCAAGGAACTTAGCCTGAGAGACCTGCTTCGATACGCACCTGCAGCAGTCACCGGTGTATCCCCGACCACAGGCATAGTAGCCAAGCCCGGTCAGCACCAAGAGGATGACGAGGTACCGTGTCATCCCCGTATTTCTACCACGATGACCCGGGCAAGGCGACTGAGTGAGCCGCTCCCCTTAGCGGTCCGCCTTCCCGGCCGAGGCCCCTCCCGAGAGATATCGACGCAGCGGAGCGGACGGTTGACCGCAGAAGAGAGGCTCGCCCTCGGGCTGGCCATGCTGAGGCTAGAGCCCGAGCAGGCGCGCGAGAAAGAGACCGACACCGAGACCTGGGGAGCTGTGTACGATCCGGACCTGGCCGCGGATCGAGCCGTGCTCGAGCGCGCTGGCCGGATGAGCATCCGTCACGACGCGAGAGACCGCGGCATGGGAGCCGGCGACCAGCAGCTGGAGAGGACCCACACGCTGCTGGATCGGAGCGCGCAGCGAAGCCGGATCCGCAACCGAAACGTCGAGCCCGAGCCGTTCCGCACCCACCCATGCGACCACGCGCCCCGCGTCGACTTGAGCGCAGACGAGCGTTGACGCGCGTGCGTCGTCGCCTTGGAGAAGGAGCGCGTAGGCGCCGTCCGGTAGAAGCCATGCGAGCACATCGCGAAGGACCACAGGCCACGAACGAATGCGGTCCAGGATGGGGAGCCAAGGCGGGTCGGCACGGATCCAATCCTCGAGGATTCCCTCCCCGATGCGATCCAGCGCCTCGCCCTCGACGCGATCCGCTTCGACGGTGACGATGCGATCGACCCCTTTCGCTTCGTCGAGGGCGCGCAACTCGTGCGGACCGCCCACGTGCAACCGAGAGGGCAGGGTGAGAACCGGCCCTGTGTCGGTGCGCAGGGCGTGCACGAGCTGGCCGCTCTGCAGCAGCGCGAGCAGGCGGATCTCTTCGCCGGCCCCGCCCAGAACGAGCTCCCGCAGTGCTTGCCCCTCCTCGAAGTCCAGCTCGATCCGCACGTGGCTCATAGCCGGACCAGCTCCCGGAGCAGAACCGATCTCGGCGGTACGACGAGCGGCTCTCCCGTTCGAACGTAACCTCCACCGCCGCGAACCTCGCGCAGCGCCTCGTGCACGTCGGTTTGAAGCGTGACGCTGTATGGGTTCGGATCGGGATTGGCGACAAACAGAAAGCTGCGGTCCTCGCCCTCATGCAGCTCGGTCTCCACGCGGGGGTCGGAGGCGGCAAAGCACGACTCCACGCCGGCAGGAGCGAGCAGCTTGCGCACGATCTCGGCCAGCCCATCCGCATCGGTCTCCGCGCTCTGCCAGGGAAAACGGAAGCCGAAGTGCACGATCTGCCCTGCCTCGAACGGAAAGCGGGCGGCGAGCACTCCGGCCTCCGCCTCGAGTACAGGCTCGGCGCCGGTCATCAAGTCGACTTGGTCGAGCCAGAGCTGACCCAGGCGCGCGTGTGGAAGCTTCGCCTTCACGAGGTCCGGTATACGCAGGCCCAGGGGCGCGCCCGCCCAATCCTGCATCGGGAAGCACGGACCGACGACGAGCGTGCCGCCCTCGGCGACCCACCCGAAGATGCGCTGGGCCAGCGGACGACTGATGCGCTCGAAGGAGATCAGCAGCACCACCCGCCAGTGCGCCAGGCCTTCCTCGGGCAGCGAGGTATCCGCCACGGAGAATGCCATGCCCGCGCGGCGCAGCCCATCGAAGAGCGCATGGAACACGACGTCGTGGTCCTGCTCGGGCCGGCCCCGTAGACCCAGCTCGCGTGGCTGAATGCGGAGCGCTTCCACAGCACGCGGGGGCCCGAGCTCGGGTGGCAGACGACCCGTCGCAGCGCACGCCTCCCGAATGCGTGCGACCTCCCGGTTGGCGAGCAGCAAGCAGTCGGAACGGCGGCGGCAGGCCGAGTGATGGATCGCATCGAGCAGATGAAAGAGGGTCTTCCAGCGCGCTGACACACGCCCCCGAGTGCGGCCCTCGCAATCGAGGGGTGCGCC
>DAOVBF010000269.1 GCA_030673955.1 Deltaproteobacteria bacterium | reverse complement strand
ACAGAGCAGCTTCAGCGTGCGATAGACGGTGGCCGCGCCGATCTCGGGATTCCTGGCCCGTACGCGCTTGTAAAGCTCCTCGCTCGTGACGTGGCCTTCCTTAGCTAGAAAGGCCTCCATGATCGCTTCCCGCTGGCGGGTGTTCTTGAGGCCGTGTCGCGAGAGGTACTCTGCCAGCCTCACGCGCCTGCGCTCATTTTCCGTGCCGGCGGATGCCATAACGCCAACTCCGGATCACAAAAAGGAGAATACCGGATCGCTATCGGGAGGTCGATCCCCATGCCGCGCCGCGCGGTGCAAGGAAGCGGCGCACGACGGGTCCGAGGTCGCGGTCTTCCGTCAGGCCCATCTTCACAAAGGCGCGGGAGAGTATCTCTCGAACCTCGCTGGCCCGGGCACAGCTTTCGACGTCACGCGCGAGCCTCTCCGCCTTCTCCGTGTCCAACGCGCGAACGACTTGCCGCACCAGCGCGACTGCAAACGGTGTCATCGAAAGCTCGGTGATTCCCATTCCGATCAAAATGGGCACTGCGACGGGGTGCGCAGCGAGCTCTCCGCACACCGAGCAGGCAATCCCTGCCGCCCGCGCCGCATCGCTGGCTTGCCGGATCTGGGCAAGCACCGCGGGATGAAAAGAGTCGTATGAGGAAGCAATGAGCTCGTTCTCGCGATCCATCGCCAGCACGTACTGTACGAGGTCGTTCGTACCAATCGCGAAGAAGTCGACCAGCTTCGCGATGCGATCGGCGATGACGACAGCCGCAGGGGTTTCGATCATCACCCCGAGCGGCGGCAGCTTCGATAGGCCCAGAACCTCGGCCTGTGAACGCAGGATGGCCCGCGTCTGGTCGAGCTCCTCGATCGAGGTGAGCATGGGGATCAGGATCCGCAGGTTGCCGCGAGCGTTCGCACGCAGGATCGCGCGAAGCTGCGTCGCGAAGACATCCTCTCGATCCAGCAGCAGCCGGATGGATCGCCACCCCAACTGGGGGTTCTGCTCCCGCACCCCCTCACCGGGAAAGGCCTTGTCTCCACCCAGATCGAAGGTCCGAACGCAGACGGCTTCGGGCGCCACCCGCTCCGCCACGTCGCGGTAGACGCGGACCTGCTCATCTTCATCGGGAAACCCTCTTGTCGAGAGCGCCAGGATCTCCGTCCGAAACAGCCCCACCCCGCGCGCCCCGTAGTGCGCTGCGAGGTCCAAGTCGTTGAGCCCTCCGATATTGGCCGAGAGCCGGATCTCGCGGCCGTCGAGGGTGCAGCTCGGCAGGTGGCGAAGCGCGTCGAACCGCCCCCACATGAGCCGGAAGCCCTCCGCGCGCTGGCGGTACTCCTCCATCAGATCCAGCGGGGGGTTCACGATCACCTGTCCATCGAGTCCGTCCACAATGACGCGATCCGTGGGGCGGATGCGCTCGACCAGCCCCGGCAGGCCCGTGACCGCCGGGATTTCGAGCGACCGAGCGAAGATGGACGCGTGGCTGGTGGGCCCCCCGTGGACGGTAATCATACCGGCGATCTTCTCCGTCTCGAGCAGCACGAAGTCGCTCGGCGCAATCCAGTCGGCAACCACGATCACACCATCCCGGAGGGGCGGGTTGTGCTGGCGGACCCCCACCAGCTCGACGATGACCCGTTCGAGCACGTCGTGGATATCCGTGGCCCGATCCCGGATCGTCGGATCCGATGTGGCTGCAAAGATCGACGAGTACTCCTGAAGCACCTCCCTCAGGGCGCGCGCTCCGTCCGCGTACTCGGAGACGTGGCTTTCTAGCCTCTCCCGGAATCCCTGGTCCTCCAGGATCATGATGTGGGTCGTGAACACGTCGGCGAATTCCTCGCCCAAGCGCTCGCCCACGGCCGTGCGCAGGTCGGTCAGCTGACGGATGGTCTGACGAAGTGCCCTCTGAACCGTGCGCCACTCCGCGCGCGCCGTGGGCGCAGGCTGATAGCGAAGCGCCGCCAGGTCCAGCGCTCGGGGCTGCAGATGCACGGGCCCCATTGCGACTCCGGGCGAACTCGCGATCCCATTCAGGACCGTCCCCGCCGGGAACGGCAAGGGGTGCGAGGCGGGCGGTGGCGGTTCGACGTGCCCCGCCCGCTGTGCGAGGTCGAGCAACCGAGCATTCATGACGATCGACGCCACCTGCGCCGAGATCGTCTCGAGAAGCTCGAGCTCCTCCTCCGAGAAGACTTGCGGGCGCGCCGTCTGCACACTGAGCACCCCCAAGCTGAGCTCACCGATCACGAGCGGGATAGCCGCCAGGGAACGGAAGCGCTGCTCTCCAGACTCGGGGAAAAGCCGAAAGCGCTCATCCAGCTTCGTGTCGGGAACGGCGATTATCTCCCGCGTTTCGAGTGCGGCCCCTACGATGCCCTCGCCGACGCGCAGGCGGACCCGCCCGACGGCCTCCGGCCGGAGACCGCGGGTGGCCCGCAGCACCAGCTCCGGGGGGTCGCCTTCGGTGAGGTAGATCGAACAGCCCCCGGCATGCATCCAGCGGGCGACCAGACGCACTACGTTCCCGAGCGTCTCCTCGAGATCATGACTCCGCGTGAGGAGCCGCCCGATATCCCTCAAGAGTTCTGCAGCACGAGCCACGCCGCTTACTGTAGCGTTTAGGGTACTCGCAGGGCCCGGCTTGCGGCGTTTCGCGTTACCTCGGCGCGCGCCGGGCGCGGCCGAGGCGCGTACGCAGAAACGCGCCGCCCCGGCAGGCTGGCTTTGCCAGCCGATACCCAGGTAGGACGGGGCTTTGCCCGCCGATAACCGGCCAGTCACGGCGGGCACGAAGTCG
>DAOVBF010000119.1 GCA_030673955.1 Deltaproteobacteria bacterium | reverse complement strand
GAAGAGGTGGATCGCATCCTCGAGGAGTACCGAGTGGAGTTCGATGCCGAACGGCGCAAGCGGCTCTACGACCGCTTTCAGGAGATTCTCCACGAGGACCAGCCCTACACCTTCCTGTTCATGCAGAAGGCGATCACCGCGTGGGATCGACGCTTCCACGGGGTGCGCTGGTACCCGAGCGGCGGCACCGACCTGCATGAATGGTGGGTTCCCGTGGAACAGCAGAAGTACACGCAGTAGCAGAGCGGGGTTGAATGGGCCGCTACCTGATCCAACGCTGCTTCCTGTTGGGCCTTACTTTTATCGCGATCACGATCATCGGGTTCGCGATCGTGCGCCTCGCGCCCGGAGACCCGGTGGAGCTCTTCTTCTATGGTGGGCTCGTTGCTGGCATCGAGGGCACGGATCCCGAACGACTGGCGGAGGCGGAGAAGGCGAAGGAGGATCTGCGGCGTCAGCTCGGCTTGGACAAGCCTCTGCACATCCAGTACGTCAGGTGGCTCGGACGGATCCTACAAGGCGATCTGGGCAGGAGCTTCAAGGATCAGCGCCGGGTCTGGGACAGAATCCGTGAGCGGATGCCCCTCACCATCACGCTTAACTCGCTTGCCATACTGATCACCTTCACTGTCGCGATTCCCCTGGGGATCCTCTCGGCCGTAAAGACCGGGAGCCTCGCGGATCGTGTCTCCACGCTGACCGTCTTCATGCTCTATTCGCTGCCCTCCTTCTGGAGCGGCACGCTCATCATCATCTTTTTCTGTGGTGGCGACTTCTTCGGCTGGTTCCCGCCCGCCGGGCTCCACGATCTCGCCTACGATCCGTCTTGGCCATGGGTCAAGCGAACCGCCGACTACCTCCACCACCTGGCCATGCCGCTCCTCGTGACGACGTACGGCTCGTTCGCTTTCCTCTCCAGGGTTCTCCGCTCGTCGATGCTCGACGTCAAGATGCAGGACTACGTGCGCACCGCGCGGGCCAAGGGCGTGAGCGAGCGCGTTGTCATCTTGAAGCACATCCTGCGCAACTCGATCATCCCCATCGTGACAAATCTGGGGCTTCTCCTGCCCGCCCTGATCGGTGGCTCGGTCATCATCGAGACGATTTTCTCGCTGCCGGGTCTCGGCTACCTCGGGTATCAGGCCGTGCTTGCCCGGGACTATCCCATCGTGCTCGCACTCCTCTCCGTGAGCTCGGCACTCACGCTGATCGGGATCCTCATCTCGGATATCGCATTGGTCCTCGTGGATCCGCGCATCAGCTTCGAGGGGAAGTCGGCGTGAGCGAGGCGAGGTCCGCGGCATCCGAGCGCTATGGCGCGCGCGTCTGGCGCGAGTTCAAGAGGAATCGAAGAGCGATTTGGAGTCTGCGCGTCGTGGTGCTACTTGCGGTGATCGCGCTCGGAGCGGATTTCATTGCCAACGACAAGCCTTACTACATCGCGCTAGAGGACGAGGCCTATGCCCCGATCTTCATCGACTACGGGGTGAGGCTGGGCCTGCGCAAGTGGCCGGAGCCGCTTCTGAACGCGGACTTCTACCGTCTGGCGGAGCGGGCGGAGTCCGTCTACTGGCCCCCGATTCCCTACTCGCCGACGCGCGTGGAGATCCGAGGCGAGACGTTCGCGTCGCCGTCGGCTGGGCACTGGCTGGGATCGGACCGTTTGGGTCGCGATATCGCGGCGGGGATGATCCACGGCACGCGCATCTCACTCAGCATCGGCTTGATCGTCGTGGCCATTCAGGCCGTGATCGGGATCGTGCTCGGCAGCCTGGCCGGCTACTACGGTGGCTGGACCGACATCGCGATCTCCCGCTTCATCGAGATGATGCTGGGGATTCCGACGTTTTTCCTGCTCATTACGGTGGCGGCGGTCTTTCCGCCTTCGATCTACCTGATCATGGTGATCCTGGGGCTCACTGGCTGGATGGGCATCGCGCGCTATGTGCGGAGCGAGTTTCTCAGGGTGCGCACCCAGGATTTTGTCGAGTCGGCCCGCAGCCTGGGAGGGTCGGATTTGCGGGTGATGGTTCGCCACATCCTCCCCAACGCCCTCGCGCCCGTTCTGGTGTCGATGTCGTTCGGCGTTGCCACCGCGATCCTGGCCGAATCGGGGCTCTCCTTCCTCGGCATCGGGGTCCCCGCCCACCTCGTGACCTGGGGATCCATCCTGTCCGCGGCCCGTGCCAACACCTTCGCCTGGTGGCTCGCGGTCTTTCCCGGCGCGGCGATCTTCGTGACGGTGACCGCTTACAACCTGCTCGGTGACGGACTGCGAGACGCCCTCGACCCCAAGGTGGCACCGCGCTAGGCGAGGAATCGCTAGACTTCTCCTGCGGTGCGAACGCTCGAGACCTGGAATCCGCCTCGGGGCCTATCGATCCCCTGTGTCACCATCCTCGATCCGGATGGGGAGCCCATCGGGGAGGACCAGCGGCGACTGACGCGCTACCTGATCCAATCCGGGCGCGGCGCGGATGTCATCTTCGTCATGGGCACGACGGGCGAGTGGAACCACCTCGATGTGAGGCGTCGCCGGCGCGTAAGTCAGGTGGTCGTGGAAGAGGTACGCAAGGCGAACCCCCGGCTCGAGCAGGCGGGGCACCGGCCGGTCGAGGCCTGGGTCGGCATAACGGGGGCCAACGCGGCGGAGACGCTGGAGAGCCTGGACTTTGCGCTCGAGATCGGGGCCGCCGCCGCGGTGATCGCACCGCTCGCGATCGCCGATGTCGAGGATCCGGTGCGCTTTCTTGCGCGCGACGTAGCCGACCTGCTCGACGCGCGAGAGCGGCGCATCCCGTTCTTTCTTTACGACAATGCGGATATCGCCGCGGGACGTGAACGCAGGCTGCGTACCCGCTGGGTGAAGCGCCTGAGCCGGCTCGACTTCGTACGCGGTATCAAGGTCTCGGCTTCGCCCCGCCGCCTGGGTCATTACACGAAGGCGGCGCGCCAGTTTCGCGATCTCGGACCCTTCGGGCTCTACGTGGGGAACGCGTTCTACATCCTCGAGATGATGCGGCCGCGCAGTGGTCTGTGGGGCACGTTCCGCGAGCACTGGAACCGCTTCCTTCTGCACGACCTGCTTCCCAGCGGCGTGGTCTCCGGCCCCGCCAACCTCTGGCCACGTGAGTGGCAACGGGCGTGGCAGGTCGCGTGTGCCGGAGACGTCGAGCGCATGGAGGAGCTGCGGCAGCTCTTTCGAAGCTTCCGCCGGGCGTACAGCTTTCCGGGCGGACGCCGCAGCATCGCGGCTCTCAAGCGGGGACTCTTCAAGCTGGGGGTGATCTCGAGCGACGCCGTCGCACCGGGGACCCCCGCCCTCAGTGGCGAGGAGGCCTCCTGCTTCGACCGCGATCTCGAGATCCTCCGCGCGGAGCTGCAGACGCGGCTACCGGACGTGTGGGTGTCGAAGGAGCTGGAGGCCGAGAGCGCATGAGCGGCGCGGAGAAGCGGTACGATCTGGCCGGCATTGGCAGCATGGTGGTGGATGCGATCCACCTCGTTCCTCGGATCCTTCACGCCGACGAGAAGCTGCTGCTCCAGTCCGACGCGGACGGCCACACGGTCCAGCGCCTGGTGGGCGGCGTCGCGCTCAACCACCTCGGCTGGGCAAGGATTCTCGGACTGCGCGTTGCCGTTTTCGGCAAACAGGCGGAGGATGCGGACGGACGCTTCTTGCGCGACGGCATGGACCGCCTCGGCATCGAGCGGCGCCTGGATCTGTCCGGGAGTGCGTCTTCCTTTGCAGAGGTCTATGTCAATCCACGGGGCGAGCGCGCCATCTACATGGCGCGCGGCGCAACGGGCGAGCTCACCGCAGCTGAGGTGGAGGAGCGGCATCGCCCGGTGATCGAGCAGGCGCACTGGGTGTCGAGCGAGGTCTCGCAGGTCCCCCTGTGTGTGGTGCGGCGGGTCCTGGAGCTCGCACGGGACAGCGGTGCGCGCACCGTGCTCGATATCGATGTGCCGCTGCGGGATGCCGTGCCCGCGCTGGGCAGCGAGGAGGACCTCAACGCGCTGCTCGGTCTGGCCGACGTGATCAAGTCATCTGAGAGCGCGCTCGCTGGACTCGTGACCGCTCGAGATCCCGAAGCCATCGTGGCGGAGCTTGCGCAGCGCTCCGGGGCGCGGATTATCGCGCTCACGCAGGGGTCGGAGGGGACGGTTGTGTACGCGAACGAGAAGGCTGTGCGCGTTCCGGTTCCGGCCGCGCGAGTGGTCGACACGACAGGTGCGGGCGACGCGTTCCTGGGAGGACTGGTCGCGGGCCTGCATGCGGACCTGGACATGGTCTCGGCTGCGCAGCTGGGGAACGCCGCGGGTGCCTGCTGCTGTGAGCAGCTGGGGGGCTTTCCTGAAGCTTCCGAGGCGTGTTCCGAACGGGTCCTCGAGCTGTATCGCTCGCTCGGCGGCGCGCCGTTTCAGCCGGCGCCCATCGTCCGCACACCGAGCTCGGATGCCGGGGAGGCTCTGGCGCGGTTCTTCCAGGTTGCGGCGCGCGAGGTCCAGGGGGTCTGTTCGCGGGCGGACCGCGACGCGATCGCGGCCGCGTCGCGGCTGATTCGGGAGGCGGAGGAACACGGAGGCCGAGTGCACGTCACGGGCGTGGGCAAGCCGGAGCACCTCGCGCGCTACGCTGCAGCCCTGCTGGCCAGCACGGGCACAGCGGCCACCTTTCTGCATGCTACGGAGTGCACACACGGAAGCGTCGGACAGCTCAGGCCGGGCGACGTGCTGATCGCGATCTCCAACAGCGGGGAGACCCTCGAGCTCTTGGCATGCGTTGACGCGGTGCGCAGTTTCGATGCGCGTGTCATCGCCGTCACGGCCTGGCCCGACTCTCTGCTCGCTCGTGCCGCCGACCTGGTTCTGGAGGCGCGGGTGGCCGAGGAGGGTGGGCCCCTCGGGCTCGCCCCACGAGCCAGTACGCTGGCCCAGCTCGTCGTGCTTGCCGCGCTCTCCGTCGAGCTCCAGGCGTCCAAGCGTTTCCGGCGGCAGGACTATCAGCGACGCCACCCCGCCGGAGCCCTCGGACGGCGCAGCGCGCGGGACTCTTAACTGCGGGGCCCGGGCGCGGGCGGCCGCGCCCACCCGCGCTACGTTCGGCTTTGCCTCACTGCGCGCGGCGCTGTTGCGCCCCGTGCACTGCGGGGCCCGGCTGAGGCGGGCACGGTCGCAGGTCCGTTCAGTCGCGCAGTAAAACGTTCTGGTCGGTGTACGCGTCCGTTTACCGTGCTCGGGTCTGCTGCAG
>DAOVBF010000166.1 GCA_030673955.1 Deltaproteobacteria bacterium | reverse complement strand
CTCGCACGGCGCGCGACTTCGTGCGCGCCTTGAGCCCGGGTCCCGCCGATAACTCTTTGTCGTTCTTGACGTTTCGGGGTTTGTTTGCGATACCTCGGGCGCGATCTCGGGAGGGGGGAGTGGTCCTCCGGCGTCCCTTTTTTTTGCCTGCGTTGCTTCTCGTCCTGCCGGCTTCGGCGGTGGCCGAACCGGAGGTGCGCGTGCGGATCGCCGAGCAAGTGAGCTCGGTGGTCTTGAGCGGGCGTGCACTGCGTGTCCAGGGTCGATCCCTCGAGGTCGCCCAGGTCCAGGCGAAGGTGGTGGATGGCGAGCTGCGCGTGGCCCACATCGCGACCCGAGGGCCGGCGCGCGTTCAGGCGGCGGACGGCGTCGCGCTGGACGGTCAGCGCTTCCTGGGCGATTTGTCCCTCGTGCCTCGCGCGGACGGATCGATGGACATCGTCAACGTCGTTCCCCTCGAGCCCTACGTCGAACGCGCCGTGGCGGGGGAAGTTTACTCGGATTGGCCCGACGAGGTCCTCAAGGCCCAGGCCGTGGTGGCGCGTACCTACGCGCTCCATCAGCGCTCGCGACGCGCCGGCGAGCCCTTCGACGTCGAGGCGAGCGTGATCTCCCAGCGCTACGCCACCCAGCAAGCCCCGGCGCGGGTTCAGCGTGCCGCTACTGAGACGCGGGGGGAGTATCTCGCCTACCGGGGCGAGCCCATCCTGGCCGCCTTCCACGCATCTGCTGGGGGACGAACGGCCTCAGCACGCGAGGTCTGGGGGACTCCGCTTCCCTACCTGCGAAGCTTGAGTTCGCCTGACGACGCGGCGCCGGATCATTTCTGGTCCTTCGAGATTTCCGTCGCGCATCTTGTGGAGGCCTTGGGGGAGGTGGGTCTGCATGCGGGAGACGGCTCACCGATTCGCGTGCTGCAGCGCAGTGAGAGCGGACGCGTCCAGCAGCTCCGTGTCGGGGATGCGTGCTTGAGCGGCCGTGAACTTCGCCAGGCCTTGGGTGGGCGCGCGATCCGCAGCGCGCTCTTCGACGTGCGGGTCACGGCGGACCGGGTGCGCTTCCTCGGCAGCGGCTCGGGCCATGGGGTCGGCCTCTCGCAATGGGGCGCCCGGGAGCTGGCTTTGCGCGGTCGGAGCTACCAGGAGATCCTGACCCACTACTATCCCGGAACCACGCCCGAGAAGCTGGCGGCGACCGACCGGGTAGGCTCGAGCCGTTTGAGCGCGCTGCCATGACGACGCAGACGGGTTTGCAGCTGGCCCAGGCGGTTCCTGGCGCGGAGCCTGCGAGCAGTCCGGGGGGCGGGGGGCTGGGCTTCTTCCTGCCGCTGATTGCGTTTTTCTTGATCATGTGGGCACTCATCATCCGGCCGCAGCAGCGACAGCAGAAAGAACACAAGAAGCTGATCTCGCAGATCAAACGCGGAGACCAGATTGTTACCAGCGGGGGAATACACGGACGCGTGACGGGGGTCAGTGACGAGCTTCTCACGCTCGAGATCGCGGACCGCGTGCGCATCAAGGTCAATCGGAGCGCGGTGGGGAGCCGGGTCACGAGCGGGAACGGAGACAAGTCGTGACGCTGAGGTGGCGTGGCATTTGGGTGGGCCTTCTGGCGCTGGTCATGTTCTACCTGGCAGTCCCGAGCTTCTTCTCTGAGGAGGAGCGCCTCGAGAATGGCTGGATCCGGGATCAGGGGCTCAATCTCGGCCTGGACCTGCAGGGCGGGATCCACTGGCTGCTTCGCATCGATACCGACACCGCGGTGCGCCAGGAGATGGAGCGCGTGCAGTCCGTACTTCAGGAGCGCCTCGAAGAAAAGGACATGGCGCAGGTGGAGCTGCATCTTCTCGAAAGCAACGAGCTCGAGGTCTCCGATGCCTCCGATGAGATCCGCGCCCTGATCGGGGACGAGTTCGAGACCATCCAGGTCGCGCGGCAGGACGGGACTCTCCGGCTCGTGCTCACCGACGAGTGGCGCAGGGGGGTCGTCCAGCGGGGGGTGCAGCAGGCGCTCGAGGTCCTCCGCAAGCGCGTAGATGGCCTGGGCGTGCGAGAGCCGGTCATCGCGCCGCAGGGGGCCGAGCGAATCCTGGTACAGATGCCTGGAGAGATCGATCCGCGCCGGGCCAGGAGCATTCTCGAAGGCACAACTTTCCTCGAGTTCAAGCTGGTCCTGGGCGCCGCGCCGAACGAAGATCTGCTCCGAGCGCAGGACCCGGAGGGGTTGGGCGAGGACCAGCAGATCGCCGTCGCGCGCAACGACGATGGATCGGTGTCCACCGCCTACCTCCTCCCGCAGACCCCCGTGCTCACCGGAGCCATGCTCGAGGACGCCCGCCTCGGCTACGACCGGCGCAACCGCCCCGTCGTGTTGTTTCGCTGGAACAGCCAGGGAACCGGGATCTTCCGCAAGTTTACGGCCGAGAACATCGACCGGCAGCTCGCGATCATCGTCGATGAGGAGGTGATCTCCGCACCGGTCATCCAGAGCCGAATCGGTCGGCAGGGTCAGATCGAGGGCCAGTTTACGGCGCAGGAGGCGGCGGATCTCGCGGTCGCGCTGCGCTCGGGTGCGCTGCCCATACCTCTCATCGTCGAGGAGGAGCGGAGCGTCGGACCCGCGCTCGGGGCGGACTCCATTCAGAAAGGGCTGCGCTCGGTCCTGATCGGCGGGGTGCTCGTCGTGGCGTTCATGATCACCTACTACCAGACCTCGGGGTTCTTGGCGACCGTCGCACTGATGCTGAACCTGTTGATCATCCTCGGCCTGATGGGTCTCGCGGGAGCCACGCTCACGCTTCCCGGCATCGCGGGACTGGTGCTGACCGTCGGCATGGCGGTCGATGCCAACGTCATCATCTTCGAGCGCATCCGGGAGGAACTCCGGGCGGGAAAGAGCGTGCGCAACGCCGTGCAGGCGGGCTTCCGGCGCTCCCGGTTGACCATTCTCGACGCGAACATCACCACCATGATCGCCGCCGTGGTGCTGCTCTACTACGGTCGCGGCCCGGTTCAGGGTTTCGGGGTCACGCTGGCGATCGGAATCGTCTCGAGCGTCTTCTGTGCGCTGATCGTGACGAGACTTTTCGTCGATCTGGTCCTGGCGCGCGGCGCCGGGACCCTGAGAGTCTGAATGCAGCTCATCAAGCCCGGTACTCGCATCGATTTCGTGGGCCAATCGCGTATTTGCGGTTTGGTTTCAATCGCGCTCGTCTGCCTGTCCGTTGTCTTGATGTTCTTTCCGGGCTTCAACTTCGGGATCGACTTCGCCGGCGGGACGGTGATGGAGGTCCGCGTCCCGCAGGAGGCGGGAGCGGTGGATGAGGGGCGCGTGCGTGAGGCCGTCTCCTCGGCGGGTTATCCCGATTCGGTCATCGTGCGCATCGATCCCCCCGAAGAGTATCCCGAGGACCGCGCCTTCCGCATCAACGTGGCGGTCTCCGAGGAGGAGAGCCGGGGTCTTGCGGCCGAGCTCGTCGACGGATTGTCGAAGGAGCTCAGTGCCGAGGTGGTGCCGCAGCTGATCGAGTCCATCGGCCCCCGCGTCGGCAAAGAGCTTCGCCGCGCGGGCGTCGGGGCGTTGCTTCTCTCCTGGGCGCTGATCCTGATCTACATCTGGTTCCGCTTCGATCTTCGCTACGCGCCGGGAGCGGTGGCGGCCCTCATCCACGACGTGCTGATCACCGCGGGGGTCTTCGTTGCCCTGGGGCTGGAGTTCAATCTTCAGGTCCTGGCCGCGTTGCTGGTCGTGATCGGGTACTCCCTCAACGACACGATCGTGGTTTACGATCGCATCCGCGAGAATCTCGAGGAGCGGGGTACCACCCACCTCGAGGATGTCGTCAATCAGAGCATCAATCAAACGCTTTCGCGCACGCTGCTCACGTCGCTCACCACGCTGATCGTCGTGGTGGCGCTGCTGGTCCTCGGCGGTCCGGTGCTCCGCGACTTCGCGCTGGCACTCCTGATCGGCGCCACGATCGGCACCTACTCCACCATCTACGTGGCGAGCGCACTCTTGATCTTCCTGGAACGCCGCTATGCCGTGGCCACGAGCCCGGCTCGCGTGCAGGCCAAGCCCCAGGAGGCCAGGCCGAAGAAGGACAGGCCCAAGAAGGGCAAGGGCAAAGCCAAAGCCTGAGGACGCCCGACTTTGCTAGCTCGCCTTGATCTGGACCGGCGGTGTCTCCGGCA
>DAOVBF010000268.1 GCA_030673955.1 Deltaproteobacteria bacterium | reverse complement strand
CGCAAGAGCATCTCCGCCCAGTCACACGCCTCGGTGCCGCCGGCGCCAGCATTGATCGACACGATGGCGGAGCAGGCGTCGTGCTCGCCCGAGAGCAGCCGGCGCAGCTCCGCCTCCTCGAGGCGCTCACGGAGCTCCTCCACCCGCTCCGCTGCCTCCCGCGCCGTCTCAACGTCATCGGCCTCCCGCGCCAGCTCGAGCAGCACCTCGGCGTCCGAGAGCAGGCGGTCGGTCTCATCGAAGAATTGCAGCTCCCGCTCCAGGTGGCTCTTCTCGCGCAAGAGCTTCTGGGCGCGGTCCGGATCGTGCCAGAGGGCGGGGTCCGCGCTGCTGCGCTCGAGCTCCGTCAGGCGGGCGCGCTTCGTATCGAGGTCAAAGATGCCTCCGCAGCTCTGCGGCTCTGTCGCCGAGAGCGCTAAGCGCCTGCTGAATCTCCCTGATCTGTGCGCCCGTCTCTTCCGACAAGCCGAACCCCTCCAATCGCAATCAAGAAACCCCAGCTTGCCCACACAATCCAGTCGCCGAAACGTGTGTAGAGCGTCGGCCCCGGACGTGCCGCTGGAACCCGAGCCCGAAGCGCGTGCTGCTCGAAGATCGGCGTCTTGCTGAGAACCTTCCCGCCGGCATCGACGACCGCACTCACCCCCGTGTTCGCAGCCCGCAGCATCGGCAGCCCGTGCTCGGCCGACCGCATGGCTGCAATCGCCAGAAACTGATGAGGCGCGCTGGTGCGCCCATACCAAGCGTCGTTCGTCAAGTTCAGAAGAACGCGCGCACCGTCTCGCACTGCCTCGCGAACCAGGCCGGGATAGATGACTTCATAACAAATGAGAGCCGCCAGAGCATGATCCGCCCCGAATTCTGGCAGGTTGCGGAGCACCCGCGGACCGGGACCGGGCGTCACGTCGCCCGGCGCCACTCCGGTGGCCAGGGCCGAGAGGAAGCGCCCCAGCACGCGACGCATGGGGACATACTCGCCGAACGGGACCAGATGGGACTTGTCGTAGCGGTCCACGAATCCCTCTTCCGGCCGCACCGCGTAGACGCTGTTGAAGATTCGGTAGCTGCGGCCATCGGGCAGCGGCTCGATCCCGACGCCACCCAGCACCAGGACGGCCCCCGTATTCCGCGCCAAGTCCCACACGGCCTCCGCATAACGGGGCTCGAGCTCGATGATGACCGGCACCGATGTCTCGGGCCAGAGCAGCAGGTCCAGGTCCCCCGCAGCCGCCGCGAGCTGCGAGGTCACGAGATGCTTCTCGAACGCCTCCCAGGCGAGCCCGGAGTTCCACTTCTCCCCCTGCGAGATGCTGGCCTGGACGATGCCGACGCGAATCCCGCCAGCCTCCGGGGTCCTCCCGTCCGTGTGCGCCAGACGCAAGCCGAAGCCCAGAGCGTGCGCCACAGCCACCACAGCGATTGCGACGACGAAGCGACGACGCGCTACGAGAGACGCGACGCTCGCCAGCAAAAACGAGAGCCCGTACGTCCCCGCGATGGCGGCCAGCTCGAGCGCGGGCCCGTCCTCGTGCGGCGCGTGTCCCAGGTAGGCCCAGGGAAACCCGCCGAAAAGATCGAAGCTGCGTAGATGCTCGGCCACGACCCACGCCGCCGGCAGGACGAGCACACCCAGGCGTCCGGCCCAGGGCACGAGAGCGACGTACAGGGCCGCAGCCAGACCCGTGTGCACAGCAAACACCAGGCCCATCAGCACGACCGACCCGACGCCAGCCCAGGCCGCCGCATGGCCGTGCACGTGCACGACCACGAAGAGCCAGTACAAGATCGCCGCAAACGCCGGAGTCGCCGCCGCGCTGGCCCATTTGAACGCGGCACTCGGCTGCAGGCCCCGCAGCATGAGCGCGAAGGGAGCCAACGCGATCCAACCCGTGACCGCGCCGAGATCGAGCTGCAGGTCCCCGGCACGAAACGGAAAGGCAAGCGCGAGCAGCACGGCGAAGGCCGCGGCCCAGGCCAGTCTGACTACTCGCAAGTCATCGGCGGGCTCGGCCTCGCGCCCGCTCAGCCGGCTCGTGTGAGCTCCCAAAGCAGGTGGTCCTCGAGCCCTCGCATTGCGCGCGCCTGCGCCGGTGTCGAGTGGTCCATCCCCACCAGGTGTAGCACGCCGTGGATCAGGAGAGTTCGCAGCTCGTCGATGAGCTCGACCCTGAGCTCAGCGGCTTGTCGTGCCGCTGTTTCGACCGAGATGAGCACATCGCCCAGGCAGCCGCCGCGGAACTCGGCACCCTCGCCGTCGAGCATGGAGAAGGCCAGCACATCGGTCGGACGCCGCGGCCGACCGTAGCGACCGGCGAGCTCCGCGATGCTGTCATCGCTGGTGAGAGTGATCGAGAGCTCCTCGTCAAGGAAGCCCAAGGCGCTTAAGATCAGCTTGGCGCTTTGCCGGAGTGCGCTCCGGTCGATCTTTCTGCCCAAGCTCGGGCCGTTCAACCACACCCTCATCCGCACCCTCGTCAAGTTTCTTTCCCTCCGGACCGGTCGCCTCCGGGTAGTCGATCCGCTCGTGGCGAATCGCGGACAGTGTATCGATGAAGCTCCGGGCGATCGCATGGAGATTGCGGAGGGTCAGATTGCAGTCATCGAGCTGACCATCTCGAAAGTAATTATTGATGATGCGCTGCACAAGCTGCTGTATGCGCGCTCGGGCGGGGTCGGCCAATGTGCGCGACGCCGCCTCCACCGAATCGGCCAGCATGAGGATGCCGGCCTCGCGGGTCTGCGGCTTGGGACCCGGGTAGCGGTAGTCATACTCCGCCACGAGCTCGCCCTTCTCGGGGTCGGCCA
>DAOVBF010000163.1 GCA_030673955.1 Deltaproteobacteria bacterium | reverse complement strand
GTCACCCGGGGCGAATTCGGCGTCATCGCGAGGCCTCCGGCGGCGTACCGCTCCATACATCGTGCACCTCCCCGAGCGCCACGTCGACCCCGAGCTCGAGCCGAATGCCGGGGCCGCCGCTTGCTCCGATGGCGCACGCGGGCACGCCGGGCGCACTGTGCCAGCCCCCTCGTTCGACTGTCAAGCTACCCGATTCGACTGCAACAGCTGTCAAACCCACCGCTGCACGCCGTTGCCCCATACCGAGCGCCCCTTGCTCCCTGCGTCGCCTCGCATCAGAAGAGCGTGTAAACGAACGGCGCGGCCCCGCTCCCTCCGAGCAGAACGAGCACGCCCAGGACGACAATCGAGATCAAGATCGGGGCCAGCCACCATTTCTTGTTGTGCTTGAGAAAAAGCCAGAACTCCGCCACCAATCCGGTGCGGGCCTGTCTCAAACCCGCCTCGAAATCATCGCTGCCTTTCGGATGGTTCTCTTCAGGCATCGTGTCCTTCCTCCCGTTGGTCTCCCGACGTCCGTCCAGCGCGCTCAGAATTGCCGGAAGTAGCTCTCCTTCGAGGCCCGCGGCCGGACCTCGACCCAGTACGTCTCCGCATCGCGCTCGAAGCTCCGGTGCAGGGGATCGAAACCCACCAGGCGAAGGAGCAACGCCATGGGTGTGATGACGCCATAGAACAGCACGCCCAGGATCCCATACGACAGGACGAAGCCGATCGGGACCGTGATCACCAGCAGAGTGACGTAAAGCGGGCGGATCGCGCGGGGTGCCAGCCACGAGAGCACCCCCGAAACCACACCCAGGCCCACGAGGACCAGGCTCACGCTCAACGCGGCCCCGCCAAAGTCGAGCCCGAATAGTCCACCCCACCGGTAGCAGAGCAGGCCCAGCGTCGGGAACGCCACCAACGCAATCAGCCCAAACTGTCGAAGGGCGCGCGCTCCCGGATTGAAATCGACTTCGATCATCTTCATGGGCTATCAGTCCAAATCGAATTCCGCCAGGTAGGCATCCACATCGAATGTCTGGGCGTCGGGTTGATCCGATTTCAGCAGCAGGAAATTCTCCATCACGAGGGCATCCATGTTGGTGGCCATGAAGCAACGGTAGGCGTCCTGTGGTGTGCAGACGATCGGCTCCCCCCGAACGTTGAAGCTGGTGTTGATCATCACCGGACAACCCGTCTTCTCCTTGAAACGCTTCAAAATACGGTGGAAGCGCGGGTGCCGCTCCTCGTCGACGGTCTGCACGCGCGCCGAGTAGTCGACGTGGGTGATCGCCGGCACGACCGATCGGAGCTGCTTGAGCTGCTCCAGGCCCGTCAGCCGCTCCGAAGCCTCTCGTTTTCGCTTGTCCGCGCGGACGGGCGCCACGAGCAGCATGTACGGGCTCTCCTGACCGGGTTGCATCTCGAAGTACTCGCCCACGTCCTCGCGCAGTACGCTGGGGGCAAAGGGACGGAACGACTCGCGAAACTTGATCTTGAGGTTCATGACCGATTGCATCTTCGGCGAGCGCGCATCGCCGAGGATAGAGCGGTTCCCCAAAGCGCGCGGTCCGAATTCCATGCGACCCGCCATGTGCCCGACGACCTTTTCGCTCGCAACGAGTGTCGCGATCTCATCGACAAGATCCGCTTCACTCTCGAGATAGCGATACTTGGCACCCACCGAGCGCAGGTAGGTCTGGATTTCGTCTTTCGTGTAGCGAGGTCCGATCAGCGAGCCCATCTGGGCATCCCCTTCGGCATTCGCCCGCGGCTTGTCCAGGAGCTGGTGCCAGGCGAAGAGGGCGGCGCCCACCGCGCCTCCGGCATCCCCCGCCGCGGGCTGGATCCAGAGCTCCTCGAAGGGCCCCTCGCGCAAGATACGCCCGTTTCCCACGCAGTTGAGGGCGACGCCCCCGGCCATGGCCAGCCGGGAGAGTCCCGTCAGCTCGTGGGCGTAGCGCGCGATGCGCAACATGATCTCTTCGGTCACGGCCTGAATCGACGCCGCGATGTCCATCTCCCGCTGCGAGATCGGCGTCTCCGGACTTCGGGCCGGACCTCCGAAAAGGCGCTCCAGCTTTCGGGTAATCATCAGGTCCTTGTGGCAGTACCCGAAGTAAGACATGTCCATCCGGAAGGAGCCGTCGGGCTTGAGATCGATCAGCTTCTCGAGCATGAGGTCGCGGTACTTCGGTTCTCCGTACGGCGCGAGTCCCATCAGCTTGTACTCGCCGCTGTTCACTCTGAAGCCGCAAAAATACGTGAACGCGGAATAGAGCAGCCCGAGAGAGTGAGGAAACCGGAGCTCGCGGAGGAGCTCGAGCTTGCTGCCGCGCCCCACTCCGATGCTTCCCGTGGCCCATTCTCCGACCCCGTCCAGGGTCAGGATCGCGGCTTCTTCGAAGGGAGAAGGAAAGAACGCGCTTGCAGCGTGAGATTCGTGATGCTCGGTGAAGACATAGCGTTTCGTGTAGGCGGAATTGAGTCCCCGGTCGAGCTCTCGCGGCGTGTATAGCTTTTGCCTGAGCCAAACGGGCAGCCCCATCAGAAACACCTTGAACCCTCGTGGGGCGTACGCGAGGTAGGTCTCGAGAATTCGATCGAACTTGAGCACCGGCTTGTCGTAGAAGGCCACCAGGTCCAGGTCGTCCGGCCCAATCCCGCCCGCTCTCAAGCAGTACTTGAGCGCATGCGTGGGAAACGCGGCGTCGTGTTTCTTGCGCGTGAAGCGCTCCTCCTGCGCCGCGGCCAGGATCTGGCCGTCCCTCACCAGACAGGCTGCGCTGTCGTGATAGAAGGCTGACACTCCCAGGATGTTCAAAAGCGGCACCTCAGCCGTGTTTTCGACGGGTGGCCTTCCCCGCCGATGGGTGGCTCATGCAGCGCGAGCCCGAAGTATACCAACTCGGGCAGGCTTCAGTGGCAGCATGCAAACAAGCGGGAGCCCACCAGCCACGCTAGACTTTTTGCGTGCCCCGCGCACTCGACTACGACGAGACGGTCCGGGTCTTGCGCGCGTCGCTCGTCGAGGCTGCGGGGAACGCGTGGGCCTTCGAGCTTCGCTCGCGAGCTCGCCCCACCCTGCTATCAAGCCGTGCCTGGCAGGAACTCGGCGAGATCGAAGCCGTGCTCGTCCAGCACCTCGAGGCAGCGTTGCGGCGGGAGCTGCGAGTCGAGCCTCGACCCCTGGCCACGAGGCTTCGCACGTATGGGCGGGGACTCTGGGCGGGACTTGCCGGCGAGCGGAGCCTGGTGACCCGGCTCTTGCGGGAAAGCCTGCGCTCCCCCGTGCAAGCCTGGCGCGAGGCGGCCCCACAACTCGAGGCAGCCCTGTGGCCCTTCTTCGTCGCGCGGACGCAGTACCTCGCCAACACTCTGGCGCTCGCGCTCGATGAGCCGACTTCGTTCTCTACGTTGGTCTGGCATCCCGGTCGGCGCGAGTTTCACCGCCAGGGGGATTAGGCTCTGGCGAGGAACACCTCTACGAGCTCGCTCCCGCAGGTGCCTCGCCCAGCACACGCTCGAAGATCCGGCCGACGTGTCGGAGCTGACGGTCCAAGTCGAAGCATTCCGTGAGCTCGTCCGGCTTCAGAATCTTCTGCACATCCGCATCCTGGCTCAGCCGGTCGTAGAGATGGCCTCCCTCGTCCCAGGTGAGCAGCGCGTGCTTTTGAGTCAGTCGATAGGCCTCCTCCCGCGAGAGCCCGTGGCGTGCCAGGGCCAGGAGGACCGCGCCCGAGAAGATCAAACCGCGGCTCGCCTCCAGGTTCTTCCGCATGCGATCCGGAAAGACCACCAGCCGGTCGAGCAGCCCCGCCAGCCGATGCAACATGAAGTGCACGATGCTGGTGGCGTCGGGACAGATCATCCGCTCCACAGAGCTGTTCGAAATGTCCCGCTCGTGCCAGAGCGCCGTGTTCTCGAGCGCCGCGACCGCGTAGCCACGCACCACCCGGGCGAGCCCGGTCAGGGTCTCGAAGCGCCAGGGATTCCGCTTGTGGGGCATCGCCGAGCTTCCCTTCTGCCCGGCTCCGAAGTGTTCCTGCACCTCCCCGACCTCACTGCGCGCGAGATGGCGCATCTCGACGGCGATACGCTCGACCGAGGCGGCGACCTGCGCAAGCGTGGTCGTGAACTCCGCGTGGCGATCGCGCGAGACGATCTGGGTCGAGACCGCGGCCGGCTGCAGGCCTAGCTCGGCCAGCGCCTCCTCCTCGATCCCGGGCTCCAGATGGGCGAAGGTTCCCAC
>DAOVBF010000239.1 GCA_030673955.1 Deltaproteobacteria bacterium | reverse complement strand
CGGCCGAGAAGGGACAATTCGAGGGCTGGACCCCGGGCGAGGCAGAAAATGGAATGCAGCCATACCGCAGCTCGGTGGCAGACGGGCCAGCCAAGTCCTCACGCTGCCACGTGAAGCTCGTCCGCCCTCTCACGCCCAACGGGTTGCAGGCCGACAAACGCGTGCTCAAGTTCGCCTACCAGGGGACGATGATTCAGAAGAAGGTCGATCGGTGCGCACTGATCGGCTGCGCATGGATGCACGGATCGTCTCATGGAAGGAGGCGGCAATATGGTCATTCCCACCGTTTCGGGTCCAGGCGGCTTGCCACGCTTCGGGCGGCTGATGGGCCAGCAGAATCTCGAGACCTCACAGCCTCAGTCCATCGCTGAATACCAGGACACGAGCGTCGCAATCTCCCCCCAAGCGGAGAAGCTACGCGCCCAGAGCGGCCTGCTTCGGGCAACACTGCGCGGTATCGAGAATGAGCTCTCTTCCAACGCTGCAACCAGCTTCGAGGAGCCCAATCGCAGCGAGTATCTCGAGCCCCTTATGGGCGAGTCGATTCTGGGCGCGATCGATCTCTCGCCCGAGGCCACGGCAGCGCGGATCCTCGGCGGGGTCCAGGGCTACATCTACCGGGCCTTCATGGCGCAGCATCCCGAAGCCACGCTCGAGGACTTCGAGCGCTTCAAGTACGAGGTGATCCGAGGCTTCGAGCACGGGCTCTACGAGGCCAGATCCATCCTCACCGGGCTCAGCATGCTCGACGCCGAGCTGAGCGAAGAGATCGGCCAAACCGAGGCCTCGGTGCGAGAGGGTCTCGAAGAATTCTTCGCCGAAGAGGGCTAGCGCCTCGAAGAACGCTGAGCGCGCGGCAAGCGCGAGCCCTCGGGCCGCCGGCCGCTCTACCGCGTCAGGGCTTTGCGCAGCTCGGCCAACAGGTGAACCGACACCCGGGCGGCTTTGCGAAAGTCGTCGAGATCCAGGCTCTCGTTCTCGCCGTGCGCATTACAAACTGGATCCTCCAGACCGAGCAGAAGGGCCGGGGCGTGTCCCAGGACCTCGCTAAAGGGACCGACAAACGGAATCGTGCCGCCACAGCCGATTGCAACCGGGTCGCGCTCGAAGCCCGCAGCCAGCGCACGCCGCGCCGCATCAAAGGCAGGCCCCAGCGGATCGATCCGCCAGCCCGGCACCGCCGCACGGACCTCGGTCGTGACCTCCGCACCCCAGGGCGGGTCGCTTCGCAAGCAGCTCACCAGCAGATCACGCACCCGTGCGGGATCCTGCCCCGGCGCGAGCCGCACGCCGACCCGCGCACGCGCCTCGTCTGTGAGCTGATTGGAGGCCGTCGCGAGCGGTATCCCCTCGAGCGCAGTCACCGAGAGTGAGGGGCGCAGCCAGAGGCGTTCGTAGACCGAGCGCTCGGGTTCCCCCGCGAGCTCGGTCGTTGAGAGGAGGCCCACGTCCGCCCGGAAGGCGCCTTCGTCGAACGGGAGCGCCGCCAGGCGAGCCCGTTCCTCCGCGGCGAGCTCAGGCACATCGGCGTAGATCCCGGGGACCGTGATCACACCGCGGTCGTCCACCAGGCGCGCCAGCAGGCGGACCAGCGCCGCCGCCGCGTCCGCCACGGGCCCTCCCCACAGGCCACTGTGGACGGGATACCGAAGGACGCGCACGGTGACGTCCACGGCAACGAGCCCTCGCAGACTCGTCGTAAGAGAGGGCAAGCCCTTCTGAAGGTTCGCGGTGTCGGACAGGACGATCACTTCTGCAGCGAGCCGGTCGTGGTGCGTGCGCAGGAACTCGGTGAGGTGCGGCGAGTCGATTTCCTCCTCCCCATCGACGACGAGCTTGACATTCACCGGCAGGGACGAGGTGGCCTCGAGCCAGGCCCGAACCGCCGCCAGGTGAACCATCAGTCCGGCTTTGTCATCGGCGACGCCGCGACCGTAGAGACGTCCGTCCGCGCGCAGGGTGGGCTCGAACTCGGGGGTCTCCCAGCGCTCGGGACGGCCCGGCGGCTGCACGTCGTGATGCGCGTAAATCAGCACCGTCGGGGCCTCGACCCCCGCGCGCAGCCACTCCCCGACCACGTAGGGGTGCGCGCCCGGAAGTCGCAGCACTTCAACCCCTTCCAGCCCCGCCTTGCCGAGAAGCTGCGCGCTATGCTCCGCCGACCGCTCGACCTGATGGGGATCGAAGCCGTCTGCCGACACGCTCGGGATGCGGGCGAACTCGATCAGCTCCTCGAGCGTTTGATCCAAGCGCCGTTCGAGCACAGAAAGGACTTGGTCGACGGAGCTCATGCAAGTGCTCCTTCCCTAGCGCGTTATCACGGAGGGAGAGGATCGCCTTTTCGCCGGCAGCCTCCAGCCGATCGTGATCGGCTGGGCTGTAAAGGGCAGAGCAGGTCACTCCGACAAGCGGTGTGAGGTAGTGCGCTCTGATGGGACTCTTTGACCGAAACAAGCCCTTTGATCGCTCCCAGAGCCTGCGTGCCGCCTCCCAGGCCAAGGCCCGCGGCAAACACAAGAAGGCGCTGGCACTCTACGAGCAGGTCCTCGCGCTCGAGCCCAACAACACAGCCCTCTACCGCGAGGTCGCGCCGCTGCTCGTCCGGGTCCAGAGATCCGACGAGGCGTGGCTGAGCTTCCGCGTGGCCGCCGAGGGGTTCGTTCAGCAGGGCTTCATCGAGAAGGCGATCGGGATCTACCGCGAGGCGACCCACTTCCTGCCGCGGGAGAGCGCTGCTTGGTTGGCACTCGCTGATCTTCAGCTCCAGCGCGGCCACCGCGAGGATGCAGTGGCGATCCTGCTCCAAGGTCGCCGCCACTTCCGGTCGCGTCGTCAGCGGCCGGAGGCGATGCAGCTCCTCGCGCGGGCCCGGAACATCGCCCCGAACCACTTCGAGGCGGGCTTCGATCTCGCGCGCCTCCGAGCCAAGATGGGGGACTCCAGCGGCGCATGGAGGCTGTTCGAGGAGCTCGTCCGGATCGCCACCCGCCGCCAGCGCCGACGCATCCGAGGCGCGCAGCTCAGGCTCTGGCCCGCCCCGTCCACCGCATGCCGATGGCTGCGCACCGCCGTGTTCGGACGTTAGGGTCCGATAACCCGCTAGAGCCCGAGGAAGGCAGACCGCCAAACGCTGGGCGCCCCCGGCCGCTGGAGCGCTTCAAGTAGAATGCCGGCATGAGCTGGAAGCCGGAGGCGGAGGAGATCGCTCGCAGG
>DAOVBF010000022.1 GCA_030673955.1 Deltaproteobacteria bacterium | reverse complement strand
CTCTTTCCTCGTCGGATAGCGGCTCGGCGCCCTCGGCAGCGTCGCCGTCACCCGGGCTTGCGGTGAGCCGCCCGCGAATCTCATGCAGCGAATTCACGAGCTCGAGCTCCTTCTGCCAGCGCTCCTCGAGCTTCTCCAGCTCCGCCGACACCTCGCCATGAGATCGACGGACCTCCTCCAGGCGCTCGGCATGATCCGTGCCGACCGCCTCCTCGCGCGTCAGGATCCTCTCCTCGCGCTCGAGATTCTCGATGCGCCGGCGGCGGTCCTCGATCGGAGCCGGGACCGCCTTCTGACCCATGGCCACGCGCGCACAGGCCGTGTCGAGCACGCTGACCGACTTGTCCGGAAGCTGTCGGGCCGGAATGTACCGATCCGAGAGTCGCACGGACTCGATGACCGCCTCATCGAGAATGCGCACGTTGTGATGGCGTTCCAGCATCCCGATCAGGCCACGCATCATCTCGATGCCGCTCGGCACGTCCGGCTCATCGACCTTGACCACCTGGAACCGGCGCGACAGCGCTGCATCCTTCTCGAAAAACTTCTTGTACTCGGCCCAGGTGGTGGCCGCGACGGTACGCAGCTGGCCCCGGGCCAACGCGGGCTTGAGCAGGTTCGCTGCATCGCTCTGGCCCGCCTGGCCACCTGCCCCGATCAGGGTGTGGGCCTCATCGATGAAGAGGATGATCGGCTGCGCCGAGCCCTGAACCTCCTCGATCACCTGTTTGAGCCGATTCTCGAACTCCCCCTTCACCCCGGCGCCGGCCTGCAGCAGGCCCATGTCCAGGTTGCGCATCGAGACGTTCTTGAGAGGGTCGGGCACGTCATCCTGGGCGATCCGCAGGGCGAAGCCCTCCACCACCGCCGTCTTACCCACCCCGGCCTCGCCGGTCAGGATCGGATTGTTCTGCTTGCGGCGCATGAGGATGTCGATGATCTGCCGGACCTCGGCATCGCGCCCGAGCACCGGATCGATCCGGCCCTCTCTCGCCGCCTGCGTCAGGTCGACCGTGTACTGATCAAGCGCGGGCGTCTTCGCACCGGCGGCCGCGGTCCCAGGCTGCGCCAGGTCACGCGCCGCCCCAGCTGCGATGCCGGTCATTTGGGCGTCCTCGACGGAGCCCTCGACGATATCCAGGAGATCCTTCCCGAGCGCCTCGACGTTGATGGCGCGGATTTCACCGTGGAGATCGATCAGGCGCCGGCGCAGGCGGCTGTCCTGCAAAGCAGCCAGGAACAGGGCGCCCGATCGCACTTTTGCGAGGTTGTGGTTGATCGAAGAGTTCACCCAGGCCTCGCGGGCGAGCATCTCAATCGTCGGAGAGAGATCGGGGCGCCGGCTGCTGCCCGTCTTGAACGAGTCCAGTGCGCGGTTCAAATCCGCCAGGAAGCGATCGGGGGTGACCCCGAAGTGATGAAGAATCTTCGGCAGGTCTCCGGAGGACTCGTCGAGGAGCTTGGTGAGCCAGTGCTCCATCTCGACCTCGTAATGGCTTCGCGAGACGCAGAGGCCTGCTGCTGCCTCGAGGGCGCGCCGGCTCGTGTCATTCAGCCTGCCGATCAGGGAGCGTAGATCGAGACTCATGGGCTTGCCTCCGTCGCAGCGAGTGCGCGGGCGGCCCCCGCGCAGGAGATCTCGGCCGCGAAGCGATTATCGGAATCGAACATAGCGTCGTCGCGGGGCTCTTCGAGCGGATCCGTGATCAGCCACGAAGTCCAGCCGAGCTGGGGGGAGCCGTCCTCCGGCTCACCGACCCGAAGCGGTACGATGTCCTCCGCCCGCAAGGCGAGCTGCAGCTCGAAGTCGAACTCGTCCCCCGCGCCGAAGCGCACGAGGTCCATCAGGGAGCGGAAGCCGAGACGGCCCGGCAAGAACCCATCGTAGGCGTCGCGAGTCAGCGGACCGAGACGAACGCGGAATTTCGACTGGACCAGCGTGATCTTCTCTCCCAGATAGAGATCCTCGCCGACCCGAGTGTTGACCTCACCCAGCCGGTTCTGGTCATCCGGCTCGATCTGATAGTGCTCGGGCACGAACTGCTCGATCGCGGCGGGCTGGCGGAACACACTACGAATGGCCTCTTCGAGCGCCACCGCGGGCATCGGGCGCATCGCCAGAAGGCCCGCCCTGGAAACGAGCATACGCTCGTCGAGCGCCAGCCGGCCCTGAAGCCCCGCCGTCCCCAGCCCGAGTATGGCGTAGAAGGCACGTTCGAAAGCGCTCTGGCGGCCGCTCTCGTAGGCAAGCACGGGACGAGTCTTCTCGCCGACGCGGTAAAAGAGCGAGATGAAGCGGTGATTGAAAATGTCGAAGAAGGCACGCGGGGCGGGGTTCTTGTTCCGCTCCTGGTAGCGCAGCTCCTCGGCGTAGCGTCGGGGTAGCGCACCCCAGCTCGCTGGCGTAGCCACACCCATAAAACACACGGTCAGCTGGCCCGGTCCATCGGCATCGGGTGAAACCGCCTCCTGGACGTCGCGGCCTGGGAAGACCGAAGACACGTCGGAGCGGAAACGCACCACCTCGCGGTCGGGATCGGCCTCGCGGCCGACCGGTTCCCGGTCGTCCCAGATCCTCTGGAAGAGCCGCACCGCCTGAAGGAACTCGAAGCGGCCCGTCTTCTCGATCAGTAGGTCTCTCAGAGAAGCTGGATCTCGCCCGCCCTTGGGGCCCATCGCTTAAGCACTCCCTCGCGCTGCCGGATGCGCGCGACCACCTGGGTGAACGCGTTCACGGTGCCGTAAAGGCCCAGGAACGCTTCCAGAACCGAAGCAAACAGGAACACACCCGTGCCCGCGTAGTGTTCCGCGTCAAACTCGAGATCGAGCTGGGTACCGCGAGCGAATCCCGCGGCGTCCCCCGCACCGACCCGGCGTACGATCTTCCGCGAGCGCAGCCCAATCAACCCCGCGATGCGCTGGCGCGTGACCGGAGAGTCGACGAAATCGTAGAGCTTGAGGATCTCACGCAGGGCGTCGAGCGCCCGCGTCTCCCCGGAAGAGGACGCCCCGTCGCCCCCTCCCGTGTCCGTAAGTGAGAGATAGTTGAGCGACAGGTGCGAGACGACCCGCCAGCGCGAGCCCGGCGCTGTGGGCGCGCGCATGGGCGCGGTGGGGCTTCGCAGGCAGCGGATCTTGGAGATCCCTGGCTGCCGCTCGAGATCGAAATCTCCCTTCGGGTCCCCGAAGGAGAGCCGCGACGGCAGGTCGCGGTTCGTGCACAGGGCCTCGATGTTGAGCACTTCCGTCGGGGGGACGAGAGGTTTGAACTTGTCGTCGACCAGAGACAGGAACACCTCGGTTCCGGCGTCGCCGCGCCGAATGGACTGGCGCCGCGCCGCGTACCAGAACCCACTCACCTCTTCGCCTGCCGAGCCATGGCGGAGCCGATAGATCGGCTCGTAACGCTTGACTTCGGTGCTCCCCATCACAGTGCTCGAGACATCGAGAATCGAGTAGACCTCGTACGCGCTCGGTGAACGCGCGTCGGGCACCACCGGGTACTCGATCGACGTATGAGTCAGACGGATCGGGTCCAATTCGTGACGGAAGAGGTTCACCGCGGGCGTGCACCCGAGCAGCAGGTTGCGGGGCTCCAGCCTGAGGTCGATCTCGCCCGCAGACTCGGAGAGCAGGATCGAGACGTCGAGATGATCCCCGTCGACGTCGATCGACAGCTGATCGAGTCCCACTAAATCCACGAACATGAACTTGTCGGGGAAAACGAAGTACTCTTGCAGCAGCCGGTAGCCGATGAAAGACTCCTCCGGATACTCGAGCAGCCCCTCATCCTGAGCGAAGCCCACAGGGCGGATCCCGCTCGCCGGCAGAAACTCAGCCGGCGTCGCCGGACCCTTCTGCACCGCAATCCCCTGCGGGTTCCGCAGGAGGATCTCGTAGAGCTCGTGTACGACCCCGCTAGCGGCGTCCAGGAAGAAACGCAGCCGGCCGATCGAAAGCCCCGAGAAGGATGCTTCCCCCTTCGTGCGCATGCGAATGCGCAGCGCCGAGCGCACCCCCGCAGGCACCGGGACTCCAAGCTGGGTCGCGGTCACGATATCGACCGACTCCACTTCGATGGGCCAGAGGGTCACCGGATAGGCCGTGCGAAATCGACACCGGACGTTGTTGACCGGCCTGGAATAGAGCACGCAGCGGCGGTCGACTGTGATGCCCTCGGGGGCATCCCCAGCGTCCGGGTCCGCCTCGAGCTGGACCATGGCCACGGAGGGAATCGGGCTCAGGTAGTGAGGATAGATCACGCTGAGCAGCGCGTCGCTGACCTCCGAGAAGTCATCGTTGAGCCGCATCTGGATTCGGGCGGCCAGCATCGCGAAAGACTCGATCAGCCGCTCGACGTGCGGATCCTCGCACTTCGTCGGCTCCAGCAGGAGTCGGCCGGCCACTTCGGGGTACTTCTCCGCGAACTCGACCGCGGTCCGGCGGATGAAACGCAGCTCCCGTTCGTAGTAGTGGAGAAGCTCGTCGCGCATCAACTCGACCGGTTGATCCGAATCGCGGTGCTCTCGAGGTCCATCTCGGTGTCGTACGACACCGCCTCGTGCACGGGCTCCACGTGGAGAACCGCATCGATCCGGAAGCTCAGCTTGAAATCGTCCACCGCCCCGCTCGGCAAGAGCTCGACCTTGATGCTGTTCGGCGCCAGGCGCGGCTCGAAGCGGCGAACCGTGTCTTCGATCAAGCGCGCGATCTGATCCGCATCGCCGGGGTTGCGCCAGGAATAAGTCGAGAAGTCGGGCACACCATAGGTCAGCGCCGAGTCATTGGCCTCCGGGAACTCCTCGAGATCGTAGGGCAGCCAGCGCTTGCTATTGAGCAGCCATTCGAGGTCCCGCGCGACCGACTCGCGCAGCTCGCGGAGCCCGATGTAGCCGTACACCCCCCGCGGGGTCCCCGGCTCATCCCCAATCAGCCGGTCGAGCAGTGAAGGCCGCAGGCGGTCCGCATCCGATGCGTCAACCACGGACAGCCTCGGGCGAGGGCGCACCGAGCAGCTCGAGCGATCGGACTTCGAGCAGACCGACCTCGCGGGATTCCTCGCCCTTCCGGGCGAGGAGGACTTTCTGACCGAGACCGCGGAATCCGATCCCCTCGCGGTCGCCCCACTCCGTCATCCGACCCGCGCGGACACGCCCGTCGTCCGCGAGGTGTGAGCCCTCGTAGAGCACCGGAAGGTGCACCGAGGCCTGGGCACCGCTCGTGTCCTCGAGGGTGGCGGGAATCCAGAGCAGCTCCAGCTGGTGCGAGGGTGGCGGCAGCTCCAGCTTGCGCACTCGTTCGAACGGCATCCACAGGTACTTCCCACCCGAATAGATCTCGAGGATCGGTCCCAGGAAGTCATCGTAGTCGCGCACGTCGCTCGCCAGCTCGCCGTTCACTTTGCCTTCGAGCGGGCGCTCCTGCTCCTCGGCCCGTGCGAGGGCGACCTTTGCGGCTTCACTGTCCCCCCGCCGCAGCGCCAGGACCACGTCGAGCCGCGTCTCGATACTCTCGGGACAGTCGGGTGGGAGCAGGGGCCGGCCCTCTTCCGTATAGACGGAGCGCCGCTGGGATTCGGCAACAATGAGGCTGCGGTACAGGTTCGACCCCATACCCAGCTCGGAATCCTGCTGGCCGATCACGTTCAGGTGTAGGAAGGCGCGGTCGAGATCCCCCTCAAAGCACAGCAGCACCGACAGCAGGTAGCGCGCATCGAGGTCGGTGGGACGCGCCTTCACCTCCGCGTTCTGGGCCTCGATCGCTTCGGAAAGATTTCCGCTCTCGAAAAGCTGTTTCGCGTCCATCAGCATCCCGCCGTAACAAACCGTTTCGGAGGAGGGAGAACCTCTCCCCTCCGTGACTCGAACCGCAAAGAGGAAGGACCGGGCGCGCCTAGAGCTTCTCCTCCTTCGCGATGTCCCAGCCCTCACTCTGCCAGCCGCCGGCTTCGCCTTTCACACCGGTGGTGCGGTATTCCCGCTTGATGCTGGCGTAGTTCAGGGTGAAGCTTTCAGTGGGTATGTCCCCGGGCGCCCCTGACGAGGAGATGCTGGTGACTAGCACGTCGGAGAGGGTGAGCCTGAGGTAGTCGACCTTCTCCCCTTCTTTCTTGCCTGCGCGCTGCTGGGTCAAGACGGCGCTCGGAATGGTCTTCCCGCTCCAGCAGGCCGCGTGGAGCTTATTGGAGGCCTCGTCCACTATCTTGGTGATGCTGAGGTCAGCATGCACGCTCGTCCCAGCGGAGCCGGACCCACCCGTCGCGCGCGGACCCGCGGGCATGCTGGCGCTGATGCTCCAACTGAGAAGCAACATCTCCTTCTTGTGACCCTCCACCGTGGTGTCGCCATCGATTCCATCGACTTTCAGATACACATCAGTCACTTCCTACCCCTTTCTCTTTGCTGTCTGACCCCGGTTTGCCACCGGTCACACAGACGTTGACCGTTCTCCTACTTCGCGGCTTCCGGAAGCTCCGCCACTAGGCGCAGGGAGACCCCGAGCTCTTCGAGCTGGAAGTGGGGCCTCAGGTAGGCGACCGCCTTGTAGCACCCGGGCCGCGCCTTATCATCGATGACTTCGATCCGCGCCTCCCGTAGCGGCCGCTCGGCCTTGGCACTCTGCGAGGCCTCGTCCTGTGCGAGCACGTAGTTGCTGATCCAGTTGTTGAGGAAGGACTCGCACTCACCGCGCGACATGAAGGAGCCGATCTTGTCACGGCAGATCGACTTCAGGTAGTGCGCGATGCGCGAAGTCGTCATCAGGTACGGGATCTGGCTCGATAGCTTGGCGTTCGCGGTCGCTTCGGCCTTGTCGTACTTCTTGGCACGCTGCACGGAGTTCCCACCGAAGAAGGCTGCATAGTCGGTATTCTGACAGTGCAACAGACCGATGAAGCCGAGATCCGATAGCTCCTTCTCACGCGTGTCCGGAATTGCGATCTCCGTCGGGATCTTCGCGCTCACATCTCCCTCGCGGGACTTGAAAACGTGGATCGGCAGGTCTTCGACGAGCCCACCGCCCTCTGGCCCGCGGATCGCAACGCACCAGTGGTGCTTCGCAAACGCGGCCGTCAGCCGGTTCGCATAGTCGTAGGCGGCGTTGCCCCAGAGATAGTCCTCGTGCTCCTCGCTGACGTCCTCCTCGTAGTTGAAATCCTCCGCAGGAACCGTCTCAGCGCCGTAGGGCAGACGCCGAAGCGTGTGGGGCAGCGCCAGCGCGACGAAGCGGGAGTCCTCCGAATCGCGGAAGGACAGCCACTTCGTGTTATCGGGGTTGCTCTTGTCGAAGATCTTCGCCAGGTCGCGCGGGTCCGGCATCTGCGTGAAGCTCTGCATCCCGAACATCTTTGGCGCCACGCCCGAGATAAACGGTGCGTGCGCAGCAGCTGCGACCTCGCTGATGGACGTCAGCAAAGCCACGTCCTGGGGACCTTTGTCAAACTCGTAGTCGCCGACCAGAGCGCCGAAGGGGTCACCCCCGTAGAGTCCAAACTGGTACTCGTAAATCTTCTTCCAGAGCGCGCTCTCGGTGAACTCGGCCGCCGCATCGAAGTCGGCCTTCAGCTCCTTCCTGGCCACGTTGAGCACCCTGACTTTCAGGGTCTCGGAGGTCTCGCTGCTCATGATGAGCTGGTTCAGGCCTCGCCAAGAGGCTTCGAGCTTCTGGAAGTCCTCGTGGTGGAGGATCTTGTCGACCTGCTTCGAGAGCACCTCGTCGATCACCGCGATCCGGGTGTTGATCGTCTTCACCACGCTCTTCTGGACGACCGTGCCGGGGTCGAGGAGCTGCTCGACGAAGTTCTTGATCAGATCCTGCGCCCGCTCGCGCTGCGAATCATCGGTCGCCCGAATGCCGGTGTCGATCATCTGCTCGAGGATATCGCCGCCCTCGAGCTCTCCGAGCTGCTCGACCGCTACTGCCTTCTCCTGGGCTTTTGCCATTTTCTAGCCCTCCTGACCGCCGGCGTCGCCGCCGCTGTCTCCGCCTTCACTGGAAGGTGCGCTCGCGCCCAAAACCTCCTTCAGCTTGTCACGAACTCCCTCGTTGTCCGTGATCGCAGCCAGCAGCTCTTCGAGACGGTCGTTCCCTTCCATCCGCCCGAGCAGGTCCTTGAGCTGGTTGCGAACGTCCTGAAGATCCGAGAGCGGCTTCACCTGACGCACAACGCTGTCGGGCAAGAAGTCCGCGAGCTTCTCGAAGCCAAGCTCCACGGCCAGCTCGCTGCCATCGTCCTTGAGCGTGTTATCCACTCGCATCGCGAGGCGCGGCTTCATGCTCTTAAGGACGTCGTCGAAGTTGTCGCGATCGATCTCGACGAACTTGCGATCCTTGAGCTTCCCCAGTGACTGCTTCGGCTGCCCCGAAAGGTCCGCCATCACCCCCATCACGAAGGGGATCTCCTTCATGACCATGGCGCCTCCGGTCTCGACCTCATAGGTGATGTGAACACGAGGGGGTCGCACCCGTGCTTTTCGATCAAAGATGCTCTCAGGCATTTAGGTTTCTCCTCATTCCTCCGTCCGCTCGCTCCCTCGGATGCCGAGATTGTGCTGGATCCGAGCCAGCGCAGTCGGATCTTCGACGAATTCCTCCAGGACCTCCATGAGCGGCATGTGGCCCCACCGGACCGCGCGCTCCACCAGATAGGAGATCGGGCTGTGCGGCTCGGCGCGCCGGAAGTAGTCCGCCACCTCGCCGAGCCTGCGCAGCGCGTCTTCACGGCTGCCGATCGGGCCGGTCTGGGCAGCGGGAGCGGCCGCTGCGGCTCCCCCGGCCCCTGCAACTGCCTCGCCCCCCACAGCCCCCTCCTCCTTCGGGACGCGCTGTTCGAGATACTCGCGGATGTCGAACAGGACTTCGCCGAGGCCCAGGAAGCTCGGGGCGTCGTCACTGCCGAACTGCTTCTCTGCCAGAGCGCGCAGCTCATCGAGCGCCTCCTGGCCCCGGATCACCTCAGCCAGGACCTGCCGCAGCTCCGCAGGCGGAGCAGCGGCAAGCCGCGCGTTCCATTCCTCTCCGCTGATGTAGCCCGCCGCGAGCAAGTCCTCGTACTGGCTCGGGTCTGACAGGGTGCGCTTCTCGTCGACGAGCATGGAGTTCTTGTAATCTTGCCAGCTCAGCTGGCGACCGTCGGCCCCGGATAGGATAGGACAGCCGGCAGCGGCACGGAGGAAGTCCTTCGAGCTCCCGAGCCAGCTCAACGGCCGTGCCCGCACCGGCAGAACGATCTCCCCCTCGGCCTCGAGCCCCGGGTGGAGCCGATCCCAAAAGCTTTGTGTGAGCTCCGTGACCAGGCGAATACCGGTTGTCAGACCTTCAAGACCATGCACCCGGGTCAGGCCCTCGGTCAGCCAGACCGCCAGCTCGAGATCCTTGGTGGAGGCAGCCAGGGCCTCTTCACAGCCCGAGACAACCGCCTTCCAGTTGGCGGCTCGACCGGCTCCGGCAGGGTCGTCCTCGGGTGCGACCTCGGTTCGCTGCTCCTCGAGCGTCTGAAAGGTCAGGTCACCGGCACGGTCCCGGAGGTTGCCCCCTGTGGGGGCCTCCTCGCTGATAGGGGCCAGTAGCTTCTCGAGGTCGATCATGGAACCTCGCTTCCTCTCTCCGGTGTCGGGCCCTTGGGCCTAATCCCGGGCGCCGAATCCCCGAATCACCAGCAGCAACAACGGCTTGGCAAGTACACCACCGCCGGTCAGGAGAAGTCAACCCCACGAGAGGGCCTAGGCCGTCTCCTCCGGGTCTCCGGGTTGGGT
>DAOVBF010000181.1 GCA_030673955.1 Deltaproteobacteria bacterium | reverse complement strand
GAGCTGATCCCGATTGCCGCCCTGCAGGTCGGGCACCCCGCTTGTTTTCAGGGGACGGTGACGCGCGCGGACGTCGTTCCGCGGCGCAGCGGCCAGCGCTTCTTCCAGGCGGTGGTGGCCGACGCTACGGGCGCTGTGCAGCTCAAGTGGTTCCGGGGCATCTCCCACTTTCAGGATCGCGTTCGGCCGGGCGTACGCCTGCTCGTTGCGGGAGACGTACGCCGTTACCGGTACGCGAAGGAGCTGTATCATCCCGAGATCGAGCTGCTGAGCCACGATACGCCCGTTGAAAGTCTCCCGCGCATCGTGCCTGCCTACTCGGCGGTGGAGGGCATTCCGCCCCGGACGCTTCGGCGCCTGATCGAGTCCGCCTTGCTCTTTGCGTCCGATCTAGTGGACGCGTACCTGCCCGAAGAAACGGTTCACAAGCTCGACCTGCCCGAGGTAGGCGAGTCCCTGCGCCAGGTGCACCTCCCCAGTGCCGATCTCGATCCGGTGGAGCTCCGCGCGCGCCGCACGAGCTACCACGTCCGGCTCGTGGCCGAAGAGCTCTTCCTGCTGCAGGCGGGGCTCGAGCTCCGACGGGCCGCGCAGATCCGGCGTGCCACGAAACCGCTCGCGGTGGAGCATCCCTCGGTGCGCCGCGCCATCGCGGGACTGCCCTTCGAGCTCACCGCCGATCAGGCGCGCGTCTGGTCCGAGATCGCCGCCGACCTCGCGCGCCCGCATCCCATGAACCGTCTGCTCATCGGTGACGTGGGGACCGGCAAGACCGTGCTGGCGGTGCTGGGTGCGGTGGCTGCGCACGCCTCCGGTGGGCTCACCGCACTGCTGGCGCCCACCGAGATCCTGGCGGAGCAGCACTTCGAGACCCTTCGCACACTGGCGAGTCCGCTGGGCCTGAGCGTAGCGCTGCTCACCGGGAGCACGCGCCAGCCGGAGCGCCGCTCGCTCATGCGATCGCTAATGCTCGGAGAGGTCGCGGTCGTCGTGGGGACACATGCGCTCCTGAGCGGCTCGGTCGACCTTCCCCAGTTGCGTTTCGTGGTGATCGATGAGCAGCATCGCTTCGGTGTCGCGCAGCGCGGGAAGCTCGGCCAGAAGGGAGACCATCCTCACGTGCTGGTGATGACCGCGACGCCCATCCCGCGCACCCTCGCTTTCACCCTCTTCGGCGATCTGGACCACTCCGTGCTACGGGAGCGGCCTCCCGGTCGAGCGCCCGTGGAGACACGCGTCGTCCCGCCCACGACGGGGCAACTCGTCCTGCGCGAGGTGCGGCGGACGCTCGAGCGCGGGGAGCAGGTCTACGTGGTCTATCCACTGGTAGAGGAATCCGAGAAACAGGATCTCAAAGATGCGACACAGGGCTTCGAGCGACTACAGCGTGCGCTTCCCGAGGCCTGCGTTGCGCTCTTGCACGGGCGCCTGGACGCGGGCGAGCGGATCCGGGTCATGGAACGCTTCGCCAAAGGCCTGATCCAAGTGTTGGTCTGCACGACCGTGATCGAGGTCGGCGTCGACGTTCACAACGCGACCTTGCTCGTCGTACAGCATGCCGAGCGCTTCGGTCTGGCGCAGCTGCATCAGCTCCGGGGACGGGTCGGACGCGGCAAACGCAGGGGGCTCGCGATCCTGATGGGCGACCCGCAGACGGAGGAGGCGGGCCGCCGGCTCGCAATCCTGGAGGCGAGCCAGAGCGGCTTCGACATCGCGGAGGAGGATCTGCGCATCCGGGGCGCCGGAGAGTGGCTTGGAACCCGCCAGGCTGGCCACCTGCCGGAGCTGCGCCTGGCGGATCTGGTACGCCACGGAGACCTCCTCCCGGTGGTCCGTGACGCCGCCGTCCGTCTGCTCGCCCGCGACCCGGGCCTGCGTGAGCACCGCGAGCTACGCGCGGGAATCGAGCGTCGCTGGGGCCGGCGCCTGGACTTCAGTGGGGTCGCCTGAGCGGTCGTCGGGGTGCGCGCACGGTCCTGTGGGCTGTCGGCCGCCCCTGGGCGACGTGGCCGACGGACGCTGAAGCTGGTTTGCAGCGGTGGAGTTCCTCGAATATCCTCGCGCGCTGTGATGAGATCGCCCAACCTGAAGACTCTGCGGGTTGCGGCGCGGCCGCGTCCCTTGCGGCTCCCCGAGCACTGCTGCTCCACCGCGCCCCGCGGGGAGGCGGCCGAAAAGATGCGGCGTATGCTGCGCCGTCGGAGGCTCCATTCCGTCTGCGAGACGGCGCACTGTCCCAACCTCCCCCACTGCTTCGGGCGGGGCACCGTCACTTTCATGCTGCTCGGGGATGTCTGCACCCGCGCGTGCCGCTTCTGTAATGTGAAAACGGGACGGGGCGCCCCGGTCGACCCGGACGAGCCTCGGCAGGTGGCCGAAGCGGTCCGTGAGCTGGGATTGAGACACGTTGTGTTGACCAGCGTGAACCGGGACGACCTGCCGGATCAGGGGTCTGCACAGTTCGCGCGCACCATCGAGTCCCTGCGCTCGGCCTCGCCGGGTACGACGATCGAGGTGCTCACGCCCGATTTCCGCGGCGACGTCGACGCGATCGACCGTGTTGTGGATGCTGGGCCAGACGTGTACAACCACAATGTGGAGACGGTGCCGCGTCTGTATCGGACGGTTCGACCGGGAGCTGGCTTCTCGCGGTCGCTGGAGCTGCTTGCCCGCGTCAAGGCCCGCAGACGGACGATCCTCACGAAGTCGGGGCTGATGCTGGGTCTCGGCGAGAAGCGGGGAGAGGTGAGAGAGGTTTTGCGCGCTCTCCGAGGCGCCCGTGTGGAGGCGCTGACCCTCGGCCAGTACCTGCGTCCCACGCTTCGCCATCTGCCAGTCGAGCGCTACCTGGACCCAGAGGAGTTCCGGAAGCTCCGCCGCGAGGCCGAGGCGATGGGCTTCCTGCACGTGAGCAGCGGGCCGCTCGTGCGCAGCTCGTTTCATGCGGAGATCGCGCTCGGAGTGCTCGGAGCGGCGGGGAGGACGCCATGAGGGGCTTCGAGAAAGTGCGGAGACTCCCGCCCTATGTGCTCAGCATCGTGAACGAGCTCAAGCTCGAGGCCCGGCGGGCCGGCGAGGACGTGATCGACCTGGGCTTTGGGAACCCCGACCTCCCCACGGCCCCGCACATCGTCGACAAGCTGGTCGAGGTCGCGCGGGACCCGCGCAACCACCGCTATTCCTCCTCGCGAGGGCTGCCGAACCTGCGGCGCGCCATGGTCCGTTGGTACGCGCGGCGCTACGACGTCGAGCTAGATGCCGAGAGTGAAGTGGTCACCACCATCGGTGCCAAGGAGGGCTTGGGCCACTTCGTGCTGGCCTTGATCTCGCATGGGGATACGGTGCTCTGCCCCGATCCGTGTTATCCGATCCACGGCTTCTCGGTGGTCATCGCGGGAGGCGATCTGCAGCTCGTCCCGCTCCACCCCCTCGAAGACCTGCTCGATCGGCTGGAACAGGCGGTGCAGCTCGCCTGGCCCCGACCGAAGCTGTTGATTGTCTCCTTCCCACACAACCCGACGACAGCGTGCGTCGATCTCGCGTTCATGACCCGCCTCGTGGAGTTTTGTCGAGAGTACGAGATCGCGCTCGTACACGATTTGGCATACGCCGAGATCTGCTTCGACGGCTATAAGGCGCCGAGTGTGCTCCAAGTGCCGGGCGCCCGTGAGATCGCCATCGAGTTCACGTCCCTCTCCAAGTCGCACGCGATGGCCGGCTGGCGGGTCGGCTTCGCCGCGGGAAACCGCGAGATGGTGGGGGCGCTGACGCGTGTGAAGAGCTACCTGGACTACGGGGTTTTCCAGCCCGTCCAGATCGCTGCCATCGTGGCGCTGGATGGGCCGCAGGATTGTGTCGAGGAGATCGTCTCCCACTACCGAGCCAGGCGCGACGCGTTGATCGACGGGCTCGACCTGCCCGATCCGGCCTGGAAGATCGAGAAGCCGTCCGCGACGATGTTCGTGTGGGCCCCCATTCCC
>DAOVBF010000044.1 GCA_030673955.1 Deltaproteobacteria bacterium | reverse complement strand
CCTGGGCCGCCTCCTCACGAATCGCCTGCCAAACGGCGTCCGGCGTCGCCCAGTCCAGCCTTCTCGGGAGCATTGCTTGCACGCTCATACTCACTAGACGTCCGTGAGCTCAGAACGGTTACGAGCGCATGCCTGCCCGCTACCAGACTCCGCGAGATCGCTCCCCAATGGGTGGACGGGGCCGGTGCGGCCTGGGGGCGTGGGGGAGACGGCCAGGGCGTCGTGGTGGAGGCGGCGAGGTACAGGTGGGAAGCGCGGTCAACGGGACCCACGGGGAGGGCGGCGGCGCCGCTTCGGCCGTGTAGAAGGGATAGGCTTGCGGCGGGCCTTCGTACGCCGCGCGGCTCGGCGGGGAGCCGGGAGCCGCGTGCCCTCGCGCAGGTGTCCCGCGATCGACTCCGCAGCTACGGGCTTGCTAAAGATGTGCCCCTGAATCTCATCGCAGCCGAGCTCCCGCAGAAAGGCGAGCTCTTGTGGAGTCTCAACGCCCTCCGCCACGACTTTCAGATCCAGGCTCTGGGCCATGGCGACGATCGCCGCCGTGATGGCTGCCCCGCGGCGATTCGTATCGACACCCCGCACGAACGATCTGTCGATCTTGAGGCTGTCGACTGGAAACTGCGTCAGATAGCTTAGAGACGAGTAACCGGTTCCGAAGTCATCGATCGAGATCCCCAGTCCGAGCGCCTTGAGCTCCTCCAGGATCACGCTCTCGCGGACCCGCTCCATCAAAACGCTTTCGGTCAGCTCCACGACGAGGCAGGAGGGGTCCAGTCCGGTATCGCGTAGCGCCTGGTCGACCTTGGCGACGAGCGAGTCATCCCAGAACTGGCGACCGGAAACGTTCACTGACACTCGAATCCGAGGGAGCCCCTCCGCCCGCCACCGAACGCCCTGCGCGCACGCCTCTCGCAGTACCCATTCGCCGATCCGGACGATGATGGGGCTCTCCTCCGCGATCGAGATGAAGTCGGCCGGGGAGACCACTCCCAAAACGGGGTCGGACCAGCGCAGCAGCGCCTCTACGCCAACCATACGTCCCGTCTCGACGTCCACCACCGGCTGATAGTGCAGGACGAATTCGTCCCGCTCGATCGCCTTTCGGAGCTTGCCTTCCACCGTCAAGCGATGGAGCGCGATCGCGCTCATCGACTGCTGGTAGAACTGGAAGTTGTTCCCACCCTGGTCCTTCGCGTGGTACATGGCGGTATCCGCGTTCTTAAGCAGCGTCTCGGGGTCCATTCCGTCCAGTGGGGAAACCGCGATACCGACACTAGCGGTGACGAACAGCTCTTGAGATCCGATCCTGAAGCCCTGATCCAAGGTCGCAAGGACTCGTGCTGCAACCTCCGCAGCATCTTGAGGGTCTTCGATGCCGGTCAACAAGACCGTGAACTCGTCTCCGCCGAGCCGTGCCACATCGGTCTCGGTCTTCTGGCCCGCTGCGCGTGCTGCGGCATCCGTTCGACGTACGCCTCCCACTAACCGCTTGGCCACGGCCTGGAGCAGACTGTCTCCCACTGCATGCCCGAGCGTGTCAGTGATTTGTTTGAAGTTGTCGAGGTCGAGCAAGAAGACCGCGAACGAGGTGCCGTGACGCTCCGCCTGTGTCAGGGCCTCCCTCACGCACTCTTGAAACCGCACCCGATTCGCGAGCCCGGTGAGCTCGTCGTAATACGCCAGGAAACGAACCCGCTCGAACATGCGCACGTTCGAGAGCCCGATCGCAACCTGATCCGCGAGCCGGCGTATTTGGAGAAGCTGGTCCGAGTCCCAACGACCGATCTCTGAATGGCCGAGGGCGATGATCCCGAGCAGCTCGGACTTGGCGAGGATCGGCAGAGCGATGAACAGGCGAGCTCCCTCGCTCGCGAGCGGCAGCAGGTAGGACGGCAGGTCTTCGTCGTCGTCGTATACGACGGTCCCGGTGCTCGAGTGAAGCTCCTCCAGGTCCGCGGCCGACAGGGTGCATCGCTCCTTGCGTTGCCCGGCTAATGCGTTGGCTGCGCGGACATGGGTCTCGGCTACAGATCCTCCTTTCGGGTGGAGGAGGGTTACACTCAGGGCGTCGCAGGGATAGAGACTCGGAATTCGGAGTAACAGGGCCTCTACCACCCCGGGAGTATCAATCGTCGAGAGGACGGCGCGATCGATCTCGGCCATCGTTGCGAGTACATTGAACTGGCGACCCAGCTGCTCCGCCATGTCATTGAACGAATCCGCCAGCTCCTCGAACTCATCTCCACTGGACAGCGCCACTCTCGTTTCGAACTCTCCATCAGCGATGCGACGGGTGCCCCGCTGGAGCTGCTCCAACGGAACCAGGCTGCGGCGAATCTGGGTGGAGCTCAGCAGCAGCACTAGACAGAGTGCGCCGATGATGGCGAGGGGAAACGTTCGCCTGAAGCTGGCGAGGGGCTCCAGGATGTTCGATCTCGCTCGGCTCACCAATATGACCCATTTCGGCGCATCAAAGTCCGCCGTCAGGGAGATGGTGTCGTAAGCGGCTAGGAAGCTCGTCTCCTGCCCCTCCCAATCGAAGAAACCGGATTCGGAGCGGTGCATTTGTTTTGCCGCATGCTTGGTAAAGGCGGCGGGATTCGGTAGCGAGCAGTGGAGCGCCCGCCCTGTGTCGGCGAGAACGCAGAGCTCGGTTTGGGGCCGCGAGCTCGTCAAATCGGAGATCTCCCAAAGGTACGATGAGTTCACCCTCCAAAAGATGGCGGGCGAGTTCGGAAGACCGGGATCGAGTGCTCGGATCAGGTAAATTCGCGGGGTTTTTTCCTCAAAGGTCGTGGCGATGACGGTGCTCCCGGCTCGGATGTGTTCGGCCTGCGAGGGGGTCAGTTGCGGCAGCCCCGGATCACCGCCGATGACCGGAAGCGTTTTGCCATCAGCACCCACAATGGTGACCCTGTCGAAGCGGCTCTTGAGCCACTGGGCGAGAATCTTCTGACGTGCGACCTTCGGAGCACGGCTGACCGGCTTCTTGAGGCTACTCAACTCGCTCTCGAGCTGAAGTAGCCGCTCATGGATCGCCATACCGGCGCGCTGACTCAGGTGACGCAGCCGCGACTTGCTCTGCTCGTGGAGTCGGGCCGTCACCTCGCTGAAGGCCAGGAACGCGACCGTTGCCGTCGGGAGCAGGGCACAAAACAAGAAGAGGATCAGGATCCGGCGTCCGAGACGACTCCGGACGAATTCAGCGCGAAATCTCACCCGCTGCGTGCTCAGCACTGTGCGGAGTCGACCTGCGCAACTCCGTCGTCGCTCGGGTGGGGGAGGGATCACACAACGAAAATCGGCTGCCTACTCAGTGGCTTGAGCGGCCGGACGCCAGAACGAGACATTCGTACCCAGGCCCGCCAGCCTGTCCGGTGAAGACCTGATTCACCATTGTCCCCCGCTGTCCCTCTCGAAAACGAGCGGGTTTCCTGCTCCGTCCCCGGTCGAATCGATGATCTCGGTGATGGTCTTCGCCTGGACCGCTCCAGGGGCGAGCGCGATGACCAACAGGTCGGAAGGCCCGTGCCGTGTCTTAGACGAATCTTGCCACCGAGCGGGTGTCGCCTTTTAGGCGGAAGGCGACACTGCGAGCCCCCGAGTGTCTGGAGCCGCTGGCGCTCGCCGGGGCCAGCCCCCAGGCGAGACTCGCGCTGCGATCGGAATACCCCGACTTCGCCAGACTGTGGCATCTCGGAGTGATGGTGGAGGCGGCGGGAATCGAACCCGCGTCCGCATAGTTTCTTGCGCCTGCGTCTACGTGCGTAGCTCCGCGTTTTTTTTAGCAGCCAGCCCTCCGACAGAGCGCGGGGAACCAGCCGCGAGCCGGGAGAATTTCTCGTCCGTCCCGTCCCGACAGCAGGTTGGACCAGCCTGCTGGTATGCCGCCCCCCGGCCTCAGCAGGCGTCGGGCCGGAGGACGCTCGCTGTCTTAATTAAGCAGCGAGTGCTAGTTCAGAGTCGGCAATTGTAGTTGCCTTGCCACGGGTTTTACGAGGACGCGACACCTCGGCACGCAACAAACGCCGTCTACCACCCGTCGAAACCGATCGCCCCCTTTCACCGATCTAGGTTACGCCCAGGCTGCTAGGAGTCAAGCCGGGAGCGGGGCCACGAAACCCACCCTTTTGCTACAGTTCGCGCGCCAATCGACGCGGAGGAGCCGTGGCACCCAAGAAGCCGAGCACGCCCGAGGAGGAATACATCGCTCGTCAGGAGGCCAAGCGCCGCGAGTTCCGGCAGATCCAGCAGAAGCAGGCGGAGGCCGAGGCCGCCCGGAAGGCGCGCTGGCGCACCTGTCCCGGCGGCTGCGAGACCAAGCTCGTCGAGCAGCCCTTCCGCGACATCCTGATCGACCGCTGCCCGACCTGCAGCGGCGTGTGGCTGGATCCGGGCGAGCTGGAGAAAATCTCGTCCGACGACGCCTCGACGGTCCAGGCCTTCTTCGACTTCTTCCGTGGCCAGCCCGGTTAAGCTGCCGACCATCCACCTTCGCGAGGGCCGCGACCGTCCGCTCCAGCTGGGTCATCCCTGGGTGCTCTCGGGGAGCGTCGCGCGCGTGGAGGGCGATCCGGAGCCTGGCGCTGGGGTCGACATCGTGGACCGCCGGGGAGAGCTCCTGGGCTTCGGCGACTTCGACCCCGACTCACAGATCCGGGTCCGGATCCACTCTTTCGGACCGACGAGGCCGGATCCGGAGGAAACCTGGCTTCCCGCGCGCATCGAGGCGGCGCTGGCCTGGCGCGCGGCCCATCCGTCCCTGCGCGACACCGACGCCCTGCGCCTCATTCACAGCGAGGGAGACGGTCTCCCGGGCCTGAGCGTCGATCGCTACGCGGACTGGCTCGCGGTTCGGCTGACGACGCCCGGCATGCGGCGACGCGTGGACCGGATTGCCGAGATCCTTGCCGGGCTCACCCAGGCCCAGGGTGCCTGGCTCCGCGGCGAAACCTCGCGGCAGCCCGAGGGCACGGAGCGCGAGCTCTTCGGCTCCGTGGGCTGCGAGCCCGTGCAGATCCGAGAGCGAGGCCGCAGCTACTGGGTCGACCTGCGGCACGGGCAGAAGACCGGCTTCTATCTGGACCAGCGCGACGCTCGCGAGCTCTTCCGGGAGCTCGCGTCCGGTGCCCGGGCGCTCGATCTCTTTTCCTACACGGGCGGCTTCGCGGTGGCGGCCTTACAGGGCGGGGCCCGCGAGGTCATCGCGGTGGAGTCCTCTAAGCCCGCCCACGACCTGCTGCGCCGAAACGCCCCGGAGGCGGAGGCGGTGCTCGGGGACGCGGCAGAGTTCCTGCGCAAAGACGAGCGCCGCTTCGATCTCATCGCTCTGGATCCTCCCCCCTTTGCGCGGCGCAAACGCGATGTCCGCTCTGCCTGCAGAGCCTACAAGGATCTTCAGCTCTGGGCCCTGCGGCGTGCGGCGCCCGGTGCACACCTGCTCGCCTTCAGCTGCTCACACCACGTCGGTCCAGAGCTGTTTCGCAAGGTGGCGCTCTCCGCCGCCCTCGACGCGGGTGCCGAGGTGCAGGTTTTGGGCACGCTGCGAGCACCGCCCGACCATCCCGTCACGCTTTGCCACCCCCAGGGCGAGTACCTGAGCGGCCTGGTCCTGCGGATCGTCACCCCGCCTGTAAGCAGCCACGCGGGCTCAGCAGCCGTTCTCCTGGACGCTTCCGCGAACTGAGGCGCGCCTCAGCGCTCCGGGGAGTCGGTTCCCGCGCCGACGCCGGCATCGGACTCGCTCTCGCGAGGGTGGTCCAGGGACAGCAGCACACGTTGAAACCAAGGCTGGTAGAGCGAGTAGTCCGCGCTCCGACAATCGGCCACAATGAGCAGGACCCAGCCCGTTCTCCAGGCCAGCACGGCGGTCTCCTCGGTCCACTCCTCGCTGCGCACCACGATCCGGCCCAGGGGCTCACCGTCGAGCTCCAAGAACTCACGGCTGACCGTCTCGTCCGGCGCACGCTGCAGCATGGCGCCGTGCTGCATGTAGGCCACCACATTTCCCCGCAGCGCAATCACCTGGAGCGAGGCGTCGTAGTCCCAGCTCAGCCCATCCACGGCCACCCAGCCGCGCGACGAACGAATCACCTGCCAGCCCTTGGGGAAGCGAACCTCGAAGCCGAAACGCTCGTCGACGATCTCGCGATCCAGGCTCGGCGGCCGCCGGCGGACCTCCGTGACGGGCTCCCCATGCAGCTCCCCCAGCCGTACATAGACCGCGCCCGGCGGCGCGCGATACAGCGCGCGGAGCGTGTTCCGATCGTGCTCCGAGAGCTTCTCCACGCGACGGTCGTCGGCGATCTTGTACATCACGTCGCCGCGCAGGGGACTGTGCTGACCGGACGCGCCGAGAATGTGACCAATCTCATGCAGCGCGATGGCGTGCACCTGTCCAGGCGTCAGAAGACCGAAGGAATCGGTGATGTACAGGTAAGCGTCGCGCACGGAGAATTCGATCCGCACGTGGTCCAGATCGGGACCCGGCCCGAGGACCCGGCACCGATCTGTCTCGCCCTGGAGCCTCCCGACCCCCAGTCCTTCTGGCAGGAGATGCATGGTCACATCCAGGTGAACGCGCAGCGTCGCCTCGTCGGGATCGTCGACGTGCAGAAACCGCACCGGGCGACCGATCGCCTCCCCCCAGCGCTCGAAGGCGCGCCGCACGGCAACCACGTACTCCTCCGGATCACGCGGATTGAACTCGTCCTGCTCCTCCATCGGGATACTCGGCGGCACCACGTGGTAGCGAAGGGGGAAGGCCCGGTCCGGCCATCGACACACCACCAGCGCCGCCTGCCCACCCGGGAGGACCTCGCGGTGCGTCGCCCAGGGAAGGTAGTTCGGCTCGGGTAGCATGCCGACCCTCGCACGGAAGACCCAGTAATCGTAGCGGCTGTGTTGGTAAGGCGGGGTCGGCGTCGACGCACACGCAACGACGCCGAGCACGACCAGGAACGGGACCCAGACCCGCCCACGCGCGTTCATCGGCCGCGCTCCCGTTGCTTGAGAACACGTCGCAGCCTGCGCTCCGTCTCCCGCTTGGCGATCGCCTCGCGCTTGTCGTAGCGACGCTTTCCCCTCGCCAGCGCGAGCGTCAGCTTGGCCCGACCTTCCCGGAAGTACATATCGAGAGGGACCAGGGTGTAGCCGCGTTCGCGAACCTTGACGCGTAAGCGATGGATCTCGCGATGGTTCAACAGGAGCTTCCGCTCGCGCTCCGGGTCGTGGTTCTGGAGGTTCGCCTGCTCGTAGGGCGAAATGTGGGCTTTCACGAGGAAGACCTCGCCTTCTTGTACACGGGCGTAGGAGTCCTTCAGGTTGGCTTTGCCCGCGCGCAGCGACTTGACCTCCGACCCGACCAGTACCAGACCGACCTCGAGCGTCTCCTCAATGTGATAATCGTGCCGGGCCCGCCGGTTGCTGCAGATGATCTTCCGCGACGACTTAGCCATCCGTGGGGGGCGTCGTCTCGGGGGGCCCGGCCGCGAGCTGCGCAGCATCAACACTCATGGGAACCTGCGCATCTTCGGTGGCAATCCCTGCCGAGATGATCAGCTTGAAAGCCTCCTCGACCGTCAGACCCGTGTCAACGGTTTCGGACTCGGGGAGGAGCAGGAAATAGCCCGTTGTGGGGTTGGGCGTGCTCGGCACGAAGATCTTGACCAGACCCTCCGGGAGTCCCGGGATCGGCTTCTCCACGCGACCCGTCACGAAGGCATAGGTATAGATCCCTCGACGCGGATACTCGATCAGCACAACCCGCCGGAAGTTCCGGCTGCTCGCTCCAGCCCCGAACAGAGCCTCCGTGGTCTGCTTGAGGATGCCGTACATGCTGCGGGCGATGGGGATCCGGTCGACCAGGCGTTCCCAGAGCCGCAAGACCGCCCGTCCCGCGAAGCTCCGCGTGAGCGCTCCCGCGAGCAGGATCACCGCCAGCGTCGCGATGACACCCAGGAAGGGAATCTGGCCCACCTCGAAGCCCAGGAAGTCGAAGATCTTGGGCAGGACCAGCTTGTCGAGCTGCTCCACGATCCAGAGTACACCGAGGATCGTGAACCCGACCGGGATAAAGACGAGAAGGCCGGCGACGAAGTCGCGTCGGAGTCTCGCCCATACCCAATGCCAAAGCCCGCTCCACACAGGTCACCTCCTGAGGTGGCGCAGGG
>DAOVBF010000200.1 GCA_030673955.1 Deltaproteobacteria bacterium | reverse complement strand
CTCGAAGTAGGCCTCGCGGTACTTGTCACCACCCGGGTCGTGCCAGAACGCGACGGGCATCGACGGAGCGGCGAGCGTACAGACGAGCTCCCCTTTCTTGTTAATCAGCGACCGGCCATCGTCGTCGTAGGCCTCGACTTTCATCCCGAGGCCGCGACACTGGAGCTCCCCCGCATAGACGGGCCCCATGGGGTTGCCCAGGGCGAAGCACGAGATGATATCGGTCCCCCCGGAGAGGGAGGACAAGCATAGTTCGGACTTGACGTCGCGATAGACGTACTCGAAGCTCTCCACCGAAAGGGGCGAGCCCGTGCTGAGCACCGCGCGAAGCGGCGAGAGGTCGTAGTCACGCGATGGCTTGATGCCGGCCTTCTCGGCCGCGGCCAAAAACTTCGCGCTCGTCCCGAAGACGGTGATCCCCTCCTTCTCTACAAGCTCGAAGAGCGTGCCGCCGTCGGGATAGAAGGGCGAGCCATCGTAGAGGATCACAGTCGCCCCGGCCGCCAGGGAGCTCACCTGCCAGTTCCACATCATCCAGCCGCAGGTGGTGAAGTAGAAGATGCGGTCCTCTCGTTTGAGATCGGTATGGAGGATCAGCTCCTTCAGGTGCTGAATCAGCGTTCCCCCAACGCCGTGCACGATGCACTTGGGGACACCCGTGGTCCCCGATGAGTACATGATGTAGACGGGGTGATCGAAGGGGAGCTGTGCGAACTCGAGCTCGCCACCAGCGTACGGCCGTAGGAACTCGTTGAAAAGCTCCGCGCCGGGAAGAGCCGCGAGATCGGGGCGCGTCTCGAGGTAGGGCACGATCACGATCCGCTCGAGCGACGGGAGGCTCGCGCGTACCTGCGCGACGACGCCCATGGAATCGTGGGTCTTCCCGTTGTAGCGGTAGCCATCCGCGCTGAAGAGAATCTTGGGCTCGATCTGCCCGAACCGGTCGAGCACACCGTCCCGTCCGAAGTCAGGCGAACACGAGGACCAGATCGCACCCAGACTGGTGGCGGCGAGCATCGCGATCACGGTCTCGGGCATGTTGGGCATGAGCCCGGCCACGCGGTCGCCGACGCCCACGCCGGCGGCGCGCAGCGCATGGGCGAGACGGGCCACCTGGGAATAGAGCTCCGCGTAGGTCATCCGGGCAGGAGGCTGCCCCTCACCCTTGAAGACGAGCGCAACGTGGTCGTCGCGATAGCGGAGCAGGTTCTCGGCGAAGGAGAGATGCGTTCCGGCGAACCAGTGGGCGCCCGGCATGCGGGTGGGATCGTCCACGACCCGGTCGTAGCCCCGGGAGTGGATCACCCCACAGAAATCCCAGACGGCCGCCCAGAAGTCCGCCAGGTTCTCGATCGACCAGCGGTAGAGCGCCTCGTAGCTCTCGAGCGTGAGCCCGTGGCGCTCGCGCACGAACACGAGAAACCGGTACATCTCGGTGCTGCGCGCGCGCTCGGGCGAAGGTTGCCACAGAAGCTCGGCCATGGGTTCTCCCCTTGCGCTCCGATGCTACCATGCCCCCAGCGGCGGTGTGCGTCGAAACGCGTCACCTCGCGCACCGCTGCGTGACCCCTGCAGGAGGGCCCAATGCGGCGCGACATCTTCAGCGATGACCATGAACTCCTCCGCGATCAGTTCCGGCGCTTCGCTCAGAAGGAAATCGAGCCCAAGATCGCGGAGTGGAACACCAAGGGCATGAGCGACCGCGGTACCTGGCGGCGCATGGGAGAGGAGGGCTTCCTCGGCGCCTGCGCCCCGGAGGCGTATGGCGGAGCGGGAGCCGATTTTCTCTTCGACGCGGTCGTGATGGAGGAGCTGGCCTGGATTCGCGCACATGCATTGATGGCGTCGCTCCACTCCGACATCTGCATGCCCTACCTGATCCTCTACGGGAACGAGGAGCAAAAGCAAAAGTACGTGCCCGGAGCGATCGCCGGGGAGATCCTGCTGGGGCTCGCCATGACCGAGCCGGGAGCGGGCTCCGACTTGGCCGGTATCCAAACCAGCGCCCTGCGCGATGGGGATGACTACGTGCTCAACGGCTCGAAGACCTTCATCTCGAACGGCCAGATCGGGGATCTCTTCATCGTGGTCGCGAAGACGGATCCCGACGCGGACCCGCCGCACCGCGGGATCAGCCTTTTCCTGGTCGAGGCCGAGACGCCCGGATTCGTGCGAGGTCGCAAGCTCGACAAGCTCGGACTGCACGGGCAGGACACGAGCGAACTCTTCTTGCAGGACTGTCGGGTTCCCGCGGCCAATCTCCTCGGTCAGGAGGGCCGGGGCTTCCGGATACTCATGCAGCAGCTCCAGCAGGAGCGGCTCTGCATCGCGGTGGGCGCCATGGCCTCCTGTCGGCGGGCGCTCCACGACACGCTCGAGTACGTAAAGCAGCGGCATGCTTTCGGCCGGCCGATCGCCGCGTTCCAGAACACGCAGTTCAAGCTCGCGGAGCTGGCAACAGAGGTGGAGGTCGGCCAGGCCTTCGTCGACAAGCTGCTCGTCGCGCACACTCGCGGCGACGAGATCGTATCCGAGGTCAGCATGGCGAAGTGGTGGACCACCGATCTGCAGAAGCGACTCACGGGCGAGTGCCTCCAGCTGCACGGCGGGTACGGCTTCATGACCGAGTATCCGATCTCGACCGATTATGCGGATGCGGTTGTACAGTCCATCTACGCAGGCTCGAACGAGATCATGAAGGTGATCATCGCGCGTCGTCTGGGCCTCGAGTGAGTGCAGGGGAGGTAAGCGCGGGCGAGTTGCGCTAATCAATCGGACCGCGCTCAAAAACCGCCAAGAAGGGGGTTACTCATGTCTACATGGATTCGCGTGCTTCTGGTCGGGCTCGTCTTCGTCCTGTCTCCAGCGTGCCAGCCACGCGCTCAGGTCGATCCGGAAACCGAGGACGAGAAAACCATCTACGCGATCGGTCTGACCCTGGCGAGAAACCTCGCCAGCTTCGCCCTGAACGAGGAAGAACTCGATATCCTGATCGAGGGCCTCAGGGATGGAGCGCTGAACCGGCCCGCCAAAGTCGAAGTGGACCAGTACCGGCAGCAGATGCAGGCGCTACAACGCTCCCGCATTAAGATACTGGCGGAACGTGAGAAGCAGGCCGGAGCCGCGTTTCTCGAGCAAGAGGCCGCCATGGAGGGCGCCGTGCGCACCGAGTCGGGCCTCGTCTACCGGGAGGTCGAGGCGGGCACGGGTGAAAGTCCCGAGCGCGACGATACGGTCAGGATTCATTATCACGGCACGCTGCGCGATGGCACGGTCTTCGATAGCTCGGTCGAGCGGGGCACGCCCTTCGTCACCAAGTTGACCAGTGTGATCCCCTGCTGGACCGAGGGAGTGCAGCGCATGCGTGTGGGCGGAAAGAGTCGGCTCGTCTGCCCATCCGACATCGCGTACCGTGATCGCGGTGCGCCGCCCAATATCAAGCCGGGTGCAACGATCGCCTTCGACGTGGAGCTGATCGAAATCGTCGAGCCACCAAAGCCCCCGGGCGAGCAGAAACCGCAAACAGCGCCTTAGCGCCGCGCGCAGCGACGCTAAGCGGAGCGAGGCGCGTACGAAGTTACGCGCCGTCCCGGCAGGCGGCGAGGTGAAGCGTAGCTTCGCCGTGCCGGCAGGCGGGCTTAGCCCGCCGATAACCGGCCAGAACTGCCCGCCGATAACCGGGTTGTTGTGCCGGGTGGCGCAAGCCGCCTTGCGCCGGGACCCGCAGTGCAAGCGGCGCCTTAGC
>DAOVBF010000030.1 GCA_030673955.1 Deltaproteobacteria bacterium | reverse complement strand
GTTCGCGATGCTGGCTGGACGTCACCGAGATCATGGCGCGGCTGATGCTGGGCAAAACGTCAACAGCCGGGTAATGACCGCGCTCCGAAAGCGCTCGCGAGAGCACGATGTGTCCATCCAGGATTCCGCGCAGAGAGTCCGCAATGGGATCCTCCATATCGTCTCCCTCGACGAGAACCGCGTAGATGGCTGTGATGCTTCCCTGCTCGAGCCGTCCGGCTCGCTCGAGCAGTACCGGGAGCTCCGCGAACACACTCGGTGTATATCCCTTTGTCGTAGCGGGCTCTCCTCGGGCCAAGCCGATTTCGCGCGCCGCGAACGCGAAACGCGTGATCGAGTCCATGAGCAGCAGCACATCGCGGCCCTGACCGCGGAAGTACTCCGCGATCGCTGTGGCGACGTAGGCACCTCGCGTTCGCAGGAGGGGAGAGGAGTCGGAGGGTACGGCGACAACCACCGTGCTCTGACGCGCCTCGCCCAGCTCTCGATCGATGAACTCGCGCACCTCGCGGCCGCGTTCACCGATCAGTGCCATGACGCGCACGTCCGCGTTGGTCCCGCGTACCATCATGCCGAGTAAGGTGCTCTTCCCGACGCCCGTGGCGGAGAAGAGTCCCACGCGCTGTCCTCTGGCCAAGGTCGCCGCCGCGTTGATTGCCCGCACACCGACGTCGAGAGGTTCCGAGAGGATGGGACGTTCCAGTGGCGGGATCGGGTCGCGATAGAGGGGCGCTCGGTCGCCCGGCGGGAAGGGGGGGCCGTCATCGATGGGCTGCCCCATTGCGTCGACGACGCGTCCCAGTAGAAACTCCCCCGCGGGAACCGAGGCTCGGCGCGCCATGGGCCAGACGCGACTGCCGGCCGAGATGCCGCGCGGCGCAACGAGCGGCATCACCTGCAGGTACCCACTTCGGAATCCAACGACCTCGGCGGGCAGGAACCCTGCGCCGGTTTCAATCTCTGCCAGCCCGCCAATCGGAATGCCCACCCCCCTCGCCTCCGCGAGGATTCCGCGCACCGCCGTGACGTAACCGCCCTGCGGCGGTGCCGCCGTGCCCAGAGCCTCCAGCAGTGCCTGCGGCATGGGCATCAGCCTTTCTCCTCGGCGTCCAGGTGTTGCTGTGCGTGGCGCAGAATTCGCTCGGGGCGTCCGTCGTAGCAGCGCACGGGCGTCTCGAGGACGACGGACCCGGGCTGGAGAGAAGGATCCTCCTGAACCTGGACCCCTCCGTCGGCGAAGTCCAACTCGAGCTCAGGCAGATGCGTGCGCACCAGCTCCAGGTCCGTTGGGGCCACGTGCAGAACGAGGGATTCCTCTCCCTTGGCCTCCTCAACACAGGCGTGCGCCATCCTGAGAACGACATCGCTGCCTTGCTCGAGCTCGCCGTGCAGAATTCGCTGCGCGATCTCTGTAGCCACCTGGATCAGCTCGCTCTCGGCGGCGCTGAGGCGTTCCTGGCGGACCGCGGTCATCGATGCAGACAGGGCTCGCAACTCCTGGATCACCGGCTCCAGTTCCTTGACCGCCGCGGCGCGTCCGCGCTCCTCTCCCTCGGCGAGGCCGTTGCGGTATGCCTCTTCCGGCGTCAACTCCTGCTCGCTGGAGCGCGCCAGCTGCGGAAACTCCGTCTGCTCGATGAAGTCTTCGTGGACCGGCTCCGGCACCTCGTGCTGCAGGTCGATCCACGTCGGGCGGCGGAAGGACTCAGACGAGCTCATCCTCACCCCTTCCTTCGACCTGGATCTCGCCGCGCTCAGACATCTCGCGGGCTGTGTTCGCGATGGATTGCTGCGCCCCCTCGACCTCCGAGAGACGCACCGGTCCCATCGTGTCGAGGTCTTCCATCAGGGATGCTTTCACGCGCTGGGACACGTTCGAGAGGAACTTCTCCTTCATTCTTTCCTCTGCCCCCTTGAGCGCCAGGACCAGGGTCTGGTTCTCGATGTTTCGCAGCACCATCTGGATGCCGCGGTCATCGACGTCCAGGAGATCCTCGAACGTGAACATGCGCTCACGGATCATGTGTGCGACCTCCTGGTCCTCATCCGCCACGGCGTCCAGCAGGGTCGCCTCGCTCGCACGGTCCATGTGCATGAAGAGCTGGACCGCTAGGTCGACGCCCTCCATCTCCTGGGCGGCGGTGGCACCTTCGAAACCGGAGAGCTCGCGCTCGAGGGCCCGGTTGAGCTCGGTCAGCATGTCCTGCGAGATCTTCTCCATACGGGCGATGCGCATGACCACATCGACCCGAAGGTCCTCCGGGAGGGCCAGCAGCACGTCCGCGGCCTGCTCGGGTGGGAGCTGAGATAAGACGAGCGCGCAGGTCTGCGGATATTCGCGGCTCAGGATGCGGCCGACGACGCGGGGGTCGATCGCGGCCAGCGTGTCCTGGATCTTTCCGATCTCGACATCCGTGCGCCCGAAGATGGCATCGAGGCGGTCCTTCTCGATCGCCTCGCGAACCATGGAATCGATTCGACGGGTCGAGATCCCGGCGATGCGCTGCCCGCCGCCAAACACTTGTGACTTGAAGTCGAGCGCGACCTCTCGGACCACCCCCTCGTCCGGCTCGCCGAGATCCGTGTCGGCGCGGTGGATACGTGCGATGTCGCGATCCCCGAGGTTCTTGAGGATTTCCACGGACACGTCTTCGTCCATGAGGCGCAGCAGGATCGCGACCTTGTGCGGCCCCGTGAGACGCCTTCGGCTCCTGCTTACTCGCGCAGCCATGTCCTGATCGCGTCAGCCACGGTCTTGGCCTGCTCCTTGCTGATGGGAATCGCCAGCTCTGCGGCCTTGATCTCGAGGGCTTGCTGCTCCGGTGTCAGACCCATCCCTCCGGGCCCACCGGGAATCCCGCCCATACCGCCGCCGGCGACGCCCGGGAGGGACGTGAGCTGTCCGAGCGCCGGCCGAATGACCAGCAGGGCGAGCAGTGCGAGGCCCCCGAGCAGCGTGACCACCCGGCCGACCGTGGGAAGCAGGACGAAAAGCTCCGGGCTCTTCCAGAACGGAACGTTCTGGGCCGGGAAGTCCTCCAAGGGCGAGCGGAACGGGAAGTTCTGTACCTCGATGAGATCGCCTCGCTCGGCGTCGAAGCCGACCGCGCGCTTCACGATCTCCGTGATTTGCTGGATCTCCGCTGGGGCTCGCGGCTGATACTCCGGGCTGGCCGGCTCTTCGCCCTCTGCGACCGCGGGCGTGGTGTAGGTTCCGTCGACCATGACTGCGATCGAAAGTCGCTGGATCTGCCCCATGGGCACGATCGTGCGGCTCGAGCTCCGGCTGATATCGAAGTTGAGGGTCTCACGCGTGACTGTCTCTGTGCTCGGCTGCAGCGAAGCCACCTCCGCTCCGGGGCCGCCTGGCACGTTGGCGGCCGCTCCGGGCACTCCGCCGGCGAAGCCCGAGGGCTCCGAGCGGCTTTCCTCGACACGCTGCTCGCTTAAGACCGCAGACTCATCAGGGTTGACACGTTCCTGCGTCTCCTCGAAGCGCCGCGTATTGATCGCGGCAGATACGGTCACCACGGCTTTTCCACTGCCCAGTGCAGCATCGAGCAGTGTCTCTGCGCGCCGGGCGAGATCCCGTTCGATCCCGCGTTGCACATCCAGCGCCTCGGCCGCCAGCACGTCACCGTCTTCTGAGCCGGGCCGTGCCAGGAGTCGACCCGTGGAGTCCAGCAGGGTGATCTGGTTTGCCTCCAGTCCTTCGACGGAGCCGGAGAGGAGATGAGCGATGCCACTGGCCTCCGTGCCACTCAGGGACTGACCGCGGAGCAGGTTCAGGACCACCGCTGCACGTGGCTTTACCTTGTCACGTTGGAAGACCGTCTTTTCGGGTATGGTGATGTGTACGCGAGCGGACTGCACGGGAGCGAGTCGGGAGATGGTCCTCGCTAGCTCTCCCTCGAGTGCTCGGCGAAAGTTCACGCGCTGCTGGAAGGGGGTCATCCCCAGGCCGTTTCCATCGAAGACCTCGAAACCGATCGGTCCGGAGGTAGGCATGCCCTTGGCGGCCAGCTCCAGGCGGACGTCGTAAACGCGCTCGAGAGGTACCTGCACGGTGGTGCCGGCGTGCGTCAGCTTGAAAGGGACCTGTCCGGTCGACAGCTCGTCGACGATCTTGGCGGAGTCCTCTGGCGAGAGATCGGAATACAGGACGGCGTACTGCTGCTCCCCGGCGATGTTCACGAGCAGCGCTACCCCACCGAAGGTCATGAGTGCAATGGAGACGAACGCGAATCGTTGTGCGCCGCTCAAGCCCTTCCAGAAGACAGCGAGCTGCTGCGGAAGCCTTTCGAGTCCTGACAACAGGCCGGGCATGCTATCCCCGCGTCTGCAAGAGGCGGTTTATTCCATCGACGAGGCGGTTTCGCATCTCCATGAGAAGGCGGAAGGACCCTTCCGCCTTGTTCATCGCGACCATCGCCTCGTGGACCGACCCCTCGCCATCGACGACCAGCCGCTTGATTTCCTTCGCGGCTTCGGTCTGATCGCTGTTTGCATCCTTGAGGAACTGGGCCAAGGATGCGGCGAAACGCTCGCCGCCCCGCTCGCTGCGCTCGGTTCCCTGGCTCGTAACGTTTCCGGCTCCGATCGGGTTGATCGGCATCAGCTACCCCTACCCATGCGCATCGCGCGCTCCGCCATCTCACGGCTCGTGTTGATTGCGGCGAGGTTGGCCTCGTATGCTCGAGAAGCGTTCATGAGGTTGACCGTCTCCTCGACGATCTGGACGTTCGGCAGCCGCACGATGCCTTGCGCGTCCGCGTCCGGGTGCGATGGGTTGAAAACCTCTCGCGGCGGGCGGAGATCGATGGCGACGCGGCGCACGTTAACCATGCGCACCGCCCGGTCTAACTCCGATCCGAAGCTGCCGGCGAGCGGAATCGCCTGCAAGACCGGATCACGGCGGCGATACGGTCCACCCTCCGCGGACCGGGTGGAGTTTGCGTTGGCCAGATTGGCGCTCGCCAGATCCACGCGAAACCGCTCCGCCGTTAGGGCCGAGCCGCTCACTTTCAGTGATGCAAAGAAACTCATCGCACCTCCCTCGCGATCTTCTTGAGGCCTCCCCAGCGATCCCTGAGCTCCATCCCAACCTCATACATGACACGGTTCTCCAGGAGCTTTCCGAGTTCCTGGTCCAACGAGACGTTGTTGCCGTCCAACCGCGCCGGCTCGCGCGAGCGCTCGAGTCGAATGCTCTCTGACGTCGTCGACTCGCTCTGCGACAGGTGGCGCGCGTGGGTCCGGGTGGGCTCCAGTGGCTTCATCCCGTCCACACGTTCCCGAAGAATCACATCAAATGCCTTGTAGCCTGGTGTGTTCGCGTTGGCGATGTTCGAGGCGATCACTTCGTGGCGCTGGTTTCGGAAACCGAGCACCTGCTCGACCAGCTTCGCGATCGGATCCTCTATGAGTGGCATGGCGGGCACTTTTCTCCTGGCTTTTCTAAGGGATCCAGACAGCAATCGTCGTGCCAGGGACTTGTAGGCTCCAGGGGCCGACACGAGTTGTGTTTCGTGACCAGCCGCGTCATCAGTTCGGGGATCACCCGGCAGCTTCTGCCCGGTTAGAACTTGCTGGGCGAGGTCTGCCGGCCGGCTTCGCCGAGTCAGAGGAAGCACCGCCCGTACGTGGGAGGGTCTCCGGTTCAACGATGTGGTACTCGTGAATCTTATTGCGCAGCGTGCGTAAGCTGATGCCGAGATCACGTGCTGCCTGGGTTCGATTTCCCATACGGCGTGTAAGAGTCTGGACGATGAGCCAGCGCTCCATCTCGCGGATTGTTCGGAAGGGTGGGGGGATGTCACCAGCCTGCGTTTGCAGCGATGGCTGCGTACTGAGGAATTCCAGATCTGCAGGAGATACCAGCTGCTTTCCGAGGGTGAGAGCCAAGCGCGCCACCAAGTTTTCGAGCTCTCGCACATTTCCGGGCCAGTCGTATTGGCACAGTGCCTCGATGGTGTCGTCCGGGAACAAAAGGGAGGGCTGGCCGGGTCGCGCATGCTGGTGTGCGAAGTGCTGTACCAGCAGCGGTACATCGCCGATGCGCTCACGCAGGGGCGTAAGTCGGACCGGCAGTACGTTGATCCGGTAGAAGAGGTCTTCACGGAAACGACCTGCGCGTACGTCCGCTGCGAGATCGCGGTTCGTGGTGGTCACGAGACGGAAGTCGACGCGGATCGGACGGCGCGCCCCGATACGCTGCACCTGCTTCTCCTGGATCACGCGCAGGAGCTTGGGCTGGAGCGACGGTTCGAGCTCTCCGATCTCGTCCAGCAGGATGGTCGTACCGTGGGCGAGCTCGAACTTCCCGATCACCCGCGAGAGGGCGCCCGTGAAAGCGCCCCGCTCGTGTCCGAAGAGTTCACTCTCGAGCAATCCTGCCGGCAGCGCTGCGCAATTGATGGAGATGAGCTCCCGGTTGCGACGGGGCGAGGCCCGATGCACGAGCTGCGCGAGCAACTCCTTACCCGTACCACTTTCACCCTCGATCAGGATCGTAGCGTCGCTCGCGGCCACGGACCGCAGAAGCTCGAGCGTGGCCAGTGTGTCAGGATCCTGTGTAATAAATGGCTGCGAGGGGTGGTGGAGCACCGCGGACGCGCAGGACTGGTCAATCAGACGGTCGACCGCACGCAGCAGGCTCTCGTATTCGAAAGGAACCGCCAGGTAGTCGGTGGCCCCGGCGCGCAGCGTATCCACCGCGACCCCAACGCTTCGATCACGTGCCACCACGAGCGTGGGCACCGCATGGGAACCGGTCGCAAGCAATAGCTCGCGGACGCGCGCGTCCACGCTGGTGGTTTCCACGATCAGGGCCTCGACTGCCCCCCCGACAACCTCTCGGATGGCTTCCTCGGGTCCCGCAAAAGGCGACGTACAGTGTCCCCTCGCGTCGAGCGCGGCCTTGACGAGGCCCTGTTCGGCGAGATCCAGAAGCCCGATCAACCTGGGTTCTCCTTTCCTTTCAGAGCCGAGCGCTGGCTCTCACCCACGAGCTTCTTGATACGCGATTCCAGGTGATCGGCCTGCTTGATCTGTGATGCGGCGCGTGAGAAGAGATCGTCACCTTCCGGCGCCGGTCCGACGCCCGCACGGAAACCCAGGTATGCGTATGCGGGCTTCCACCATTGCTCGGCCCGCCCGCGCTCGCGTTTCAAGAGCCTCGCGGCCTGGCTCGATCTCGTCTTTTTCGTGTGCGTGAGCGCCCGGCCCAGCGCGACAATTCCGGCCTTGCGGAAGGGATCGCTTACGGTCTCGTCTTGGTCCATCAACGACAATCCGCGCAAGAGCCGTCGCATGCCGAGGTTGAGCTCTCCCAGCGCGAGCTGAAGCTCGCCCAACCGGAGCAAGCTCGGACCAAGGAGCCGGGGCTCGGCGACCGCTTCAACGGCCTGCTCGTAGACCCGCACGGCTTTCGGGAGCTGGTCACGCTGCAGCATCTGCTCCGCGGCCAGCGAAGTGAGCGCCAGGGCAAACGGCCCCGATTTTCCGCTGTCCGCTGCATCCAGTAGGCGCTGCGCCGACACGAGTTCCGGTTCCTGGGCCTGCTTGCACTGCACCTCTCGCCAAGCGCCTAGCCCTCGACGGATGGGCCGCACCTCGCGTTTGTACAGCGCGTGTCCCCAGCGCATGCAGCTTCTCCACCTTCCTGAGCGGTAGAACGCCTCCAGACCGACGAGCAGGGCGTTCTCGTCCATGAGGCTCGGGCGCAGGTATTTTTCGACATCTTCGAGTATGGCGGGATCCGGCTTCTCCGTGCCCTCGTACACCCCCTTGAGGTGCGCCTGTAGGCGCTGGGCGAGGTCGTCGTGCGTGAGCTCCCGCACGGCGCCCTCGGGCAGCGTGTTCAGCAGATTTCCGAGCCAGCTCCGGACCTTGGCCTCGGAGCCGTTGGGTCCGGGGACCGAGGCCACGCGGTACGCCAGGAGTCCGAACTCCGGTGTGGTCGCAACCGGATCGAGTAGCTCGCGGGCCGCTTCGGGAAGCTCGAGCTCACCGTTGCCCGCGAGGCGTTCCGCTTCGAGCACCTCCACCGCACCAAGCGCCGCTTCGGGGGAACGCGGCAGGATTTGCAGGACCTCGTGGGCGACCCGAGAAGCTTCTTCGAACGACTCCGTCTCGCGGGCGGTACGCGCGAGCAGAAGGCTGGCCAGCGCGGCCAGCCTCTTGGGCACCTCTGACGAAACAGTGACCCGCAGCTCCGGTTGGGCTTCACTCGCCCTCCCTGTCTGAATGAGGGCGGCGGCGAGGCGCAGCCGCACGAACGGATCCACGAGCTGCTGCTCCATGGTCTCGTGGATGATCTTGCGATAGGCGAGGCTCGCCGCCGGAAATCGCTGGAGCTGGAAGAGACTGTCCGCCGTGCGCCGGATCGCCCAGCGTCGCGCTTCAGGCGAGAGCCCCGGGAAATCCAGCTTCATGATCGTCTCGATCGCGACCTGGGGCTCGCCATCGAGATAGGCGGCCTCCGCAAATGAAATGTGCGCGGCGATCCCGCGTGGCGTGGTGGGCCGGGCGTCCAGCAGACCGCGCAAGGCAGCCGTCGCTTCCGGGATGAAGCGGAGTTCCAGGAGGATCTGGCCCACGCGCAAGCGCGCGCGCTCCGCCCGCGGCGAGTTCCTCGAGAGGCTCAGGGCGTAGCGGTATGCGGCAATGGTGCGGATTCGATCGAGGGAATGCGAACGGCGCGTGTGCTCATCGAGCAGTTGAGCGTGCAGGTGGGCCGCCTGGGCATCCGACTCGAGCGCCGGGTCCTCGACCACGCGCAGCGCAGCGTCCAGCTCGCCCCTGGTATAATGGC
>DAOVBF010000286.1 GCA_030673955.1 Deltaproteobacteria bacterium | reverse complement strand
AGAGAGCCGGATGAACAACCTTCTTAAAGCCCACATCTAGGCGGGCGAATCGAGGCCTCGTTTGGAGCCCGTGCGGGCCCACCAGCGCAAACCTCTTCTTGACAGCAGGCCCTGCATAGAAGGTTCTTTCGCCTCGACGTTCTTCGCCCCTTCGACGCTCGGTTGATGACCGAGTCATAATCGCCCGCGGAGGGTTGATGCGCGCGACCGGAGACCCAAAGAGGAGGCAGCCAACCGGCGGTTCGGAACCCCTGCGGGAGCGTGCGCCAAGTCTGCAGGGATGGGAGGCGGTATGAATCTCAAGACACCGATCTGTGATGAGTTCGGGATCGAGTCCCCGATCTTCCTGGCCGGGATGGGTGGAGTCTCGTACGCGGCGGTCTGCGCGGCCGTCTCTGAAGCGGGCGGCTACGGAACGCTCGGCATGGCCCAGCGCACGCCGGAAGAGATCCGGGTCGAGATGCGCAAGGTCAAGAAACGAACCTCGAAGCCCTTCGGCGTGGACCTGCTGGCCGCGCTCCCCGAGCACATGATGGAATGCATCGACGTCATCATCGAAGAAGGGGCTTCTTCGTTCATTGCGGGGCTCGGAGTACCAGAGGCGTTGATCGAGAAGTGCCACGGGGCCGGGGTCAAGGTCGTGAGCATGTGCGGAAAGGTCCGACATGCCGTACGCGCTCAGGAGGCGGGCTGCGACGTCGTGGTCGCCCAGGGCACGGAGGCCGGAGGCCACACCGGGCAGGTCGCCGGGATGGCGCTGATCCCCCAGATCGTGGACGCCGTCGACATTCCCGTGCTCGCAGCCGGATCGATCGTCGACGGGCGGGGGCTAGTGGCTGCGCTCGCGTTCGGGGCGCAAGGCGTCTGGATGGGCACGCGGTTCATCGCCTCCCACGAGGCGCACGCGGCCGAGATCTACAAGAAGCGAATCGCCGAGATCCGGGAGGAGGACACCATCGTCACACGCTGTTACTCCGGAAAGCCGATGCGCGTGATCCGCAACGCCTATGTCGAAGACTGGGAGCGCCGCCCGGAGGATATCCAGCCGTTCCCTCAGCAGCTGATCGCGTCGATGGAAGCCGGGGTTTTCGGCGCGCTGCAGTCCGAGCTTGCGGAGCACTTGGACCCCGAGCACGCCGCCATGCCCTGTGGCCAGGGGGCGGGCTCGATCCACGAGATTCTCCCCTGCCGGAAGATCATCGAGCGCATCATGGGCGAAGCCCGCGAGACGATCCAGCGGATGGCCGGGATGATCTAGAACCCATCTCAGAAACCCGCTCCCGTCGCCAGGCGCCCGTAGGTCTCGACGGCCTTGTTGCCCAGCGTCTCCACCTCGGCCGCCGTTCGTAGACAAGGTTGGTAGACAAGGTTTGTAGACAAGGGCCGGGTCGGGTGCTGGCTGGCAAGTGGAGCGGGGCTCCGCAGTACGGCGTCGGCGTGGTACAAGTTCCCTGCGCGGAAGGGGGGAGGAGATCGCCGTGGATGGACGCAAACGTAGGGTCTGGTTGGGCGCGGCTGGACTCGCCCTCGCCTGCGGGCTGGGTCTGGTGGCGGCTCCTCCTGCGGAGGCGTCCGAGGACCCTCAAGCTGCGTCGACCCCGGAGAGCGAGGAGCCTGCCGTCATCCCCGTTGGAGAGATTGGTGCCCGGGCGCAGGCGGTGGAGGCGCGGCTTCGCGAGATCCGAACGGAGCTCTCCGGAACCGGACTCGAGGAGCGCATCGAGGGATCCCTGCCGAAAGCCGAGGCGGACATCGCTTCGCAAGCGACCGAGCTCGAGGAGTGGCTTTCCCGCACCTACCAGCTAAGCGAGCTCAAGGCGCTGGAGGCGGGCTGGGTGGCTCTAAACAGGCGGCTCGCTCAGCAGGATAGCGAGCTCACCGAGCGGGCGACGCAGCTCGACGCGTGGCTCGGGCAGATCGCCAAGCAGCGAGAAGTCTGGCAACGCACGCGCGTCGCGGCGCGGAAGGACTCAGCCCCCGAGACGACACTGGCCCAGGTCGTGACCATGCTCGAGACGCTCGCGTCGGCCCGCCGGGCCGTGGAGGAGAGCCGCAATGCGGCCCTCGCTCTCGAGTCTCGGGTGAGAGAGCAGCGGCGTTCTGTCCAAGCCGCACTCGAGCGTATCGGCGCGGCCGCCCGCGCCCAGCGCGCCAGGTTCTTCGTGCGCCAGGAGGATCCTCTCTGGCGCGTCCCAATCGGGGAGCAGATCCGGGAGGACGTTGTCGGTCTGGGGCCGGCCCTCACTCGGGCCCGCAGCGGGGTCGCGAGATACGCGGCGCGCCATCCCGATCGCCTCATCGTGCACGCGCTCTTGATCGTCGCGCTGCTCTGGGCCGTGCGCCGGGCGCGATCCCTCGCGAAGCGGCAGGGGCTGTCGCTTGAAGCCCCCGCCGACCGCTCCGAGAAAGGGAGCGCCTCGCCGGAGGCGCTGGCCCATCCGTGGGCCGCGGCGCTGCTCCTGGGCCTGACTTTGACCCGCGCCCTGCACCCCGAAGCAACGCCTGGATTCCGTTTCGCGACGGTGCTTTTGGCCGTGCCTCCCTGGCTCTACGTGCTGGGCGGACTGCGGCCCGCCGCGCTTCGCACCTCTCTCGACGGCCTCGCGGTGCTACTGGGAGGATCGTTCGTCTACACACTGCTCTCGGAGCTCAAGCTCCTG
>DAOVBF010000183.1 GCA_030673955.1 Deltaproteobacteria bacterium | reverse complement strand
CACGCTGAAGAGCTTCTGGAGGAACTTAATCTCCAACCCTGAAGCCGTGGCCTCAAAATGCGCGCTGTGTCGGGCTACTGCCTCCCTGAGTCGTCGATAGATCTCCTCACTCATGTCGGCCTCCCCGGTCAAATATCTTCTCGCCCAGAAGGATACCACGGCTCGTTGTCCGCGAATACTCTGTCCGCCCAATCGGTAAGCCTAGAGCTTTTTCGGCGCACTCACGCTGAGGGCGAGGCGGCCCACCCAAGAGGAAATAAGCGGCCGACGTGGCAAACCGAGGCCACGAAGCTGCGCAGCTATAGGATGATCGCCAAGGCGAAGGCGACCGTCCCCTAGCCGTATCCCCATGTCCCAGTATTCGTGTGTTAGATGGGTAACGTGGGGAGCCCCTTCGTACATGGAGTAAACGGCCGATGCACTGGGTGGCTGATGTCGTTTCCCATGAGCGCGAACCGAATAGCTGAGGACCTCCCGACCATCCATACACAGCTTGAACGTGGCTCGCTCGTTGGAGACATCGAAGTCAATCTCCTCGATGGTTTTCGGGAGACCCCACATCAGGATCCCCGCGTCATGCGCGAGCCGGGTCGTAACCGGGAGCTTCCAAACGTAGGTGGCGGCATCATCGCGGACAATATCCAGCCAGGTCCCGAGATAGGGTATGCGATTCGCCGGCCCATGTTTTTTCACGAAGAAGGCCATGGAAATCTCTCGATAAACACCGCAGTCCGAGTCACGATAGTGAACACAAGACAGAGAGAACATCGCCCTACCCGGTGCGACCTGTGCCACCTCGAAGCCGCTATCGCAAATCAGGGCGTTGGCGGCGCTCGAAGGTACCACGAAGAGCCCCACAGCAGAGGAGGCGTCTCGGAACTGGGCCGGGAAGCGGAGGGTTTGTCCTTCGATTTCGAAGCGCCGAGCGCTTATATCTCCGGACTGAGACACGGTGAGCACTGTTTCATATCCTTCCATGCTACTTATTCAGAAACTCGCCTATCCAAGTCAATATCGCCCCATAGAACGCCTCGGTCTCAGCGGTGGCCTGTGCATCCTCCGCACCGTCTGCCTCAGCCTCACAGAACCAAACCACCTTGCAACGCTCGTTCTCGAGCTCACTGACTTGCGCTCTGGCGCGGTAGTTCTTGAGATGGATATACGCCACCTCGGGAATGGAATAGTCGAGGATCATTTTCTCGTGATCAATCGCATCTAAACGCTCATGCAATTGTGGAAACGTTGGAACAGTGAGGTGCCGAACCATACCAACCCCTTCCCCTTCCAGCTCCACCTTTTCGACTCCTGGAACCCAGCTAACATTTCCGAAATCGCCAATTACCGCCCACACTTTTTCGGCACTGAACTCTAATTCACGCTCGACACTTACCTCAACCATTGATCATTATTCCATATCTTCTGCCGGGCCGGTGACCGGAAGGCTGGAACCGCCTGGCTTCGATGCCAGAGAGTACCACGTCGCAAGAGCCCGGCGGACGCACAGACCACAGGCGGAGATCGTGAGAGGATTGACAGGGACGCACCACACCCGGCACGATGCGCCCTGCGCTTCGGCGTGCGAGGCATCGTCACCGGTCTCGACGCCGCGCCCTAGGGAGAGCCCCATGTCCCAGCCCACGACTTCGACGCACAAGAGCTTCTGCCGCATCTGCTCCGCCTTCTGCGCGCTTGAGGTCGACGTGGAAGAGGGCCGCGTCCAGCGCGTGCGCGGCGACGCGAGCGACCCGATCCACGCTGGCTACATCTGCATCAAGGGACGCCAAATCCCGCACCAGATGAACGGACCCGAGCGGCTGCGCTCAGCCTACCGGCGCCGGGCCGACGGCGGCTTCGACGCGATCGCGACCGAGACGGCGATCGGCGAGATCGCGAAGCGAGTGAACGCGATCGTCGCGCGCGACGGAGCGCGCGCCGTCGCGGCCTACATGGGAACAGCCAGCCACTTCAATGGCGCGACGAACGCGGTCGTAAAGGCGTGGCTCGCGGGGATCGGCTCGCCCGGCTACTACACGAGCCTCACCATCGACCAGCCCGCAAAGATCGTGTCGGTGGTGCGCCACGGGCTGTGGGCCGGCGGCGGGCACAGCTTCGCGAGCGCCGACATCGTCCTCTCCATCGGGAATAACCCGATCGTGTCGCACCTCTCGCTGCCGGGCGGCGTGCCGGGCAACAACCCCGTGAAGCGGCTGAACGACGAGCAGCGGCGCGGGCTGAAGATCATCGTCGTCGACCCGCGGCGCTCGGAGCTCGCGAAGCGCGCCGACCTGCACCTGCAGGTCCGCCCGGGCGAGGACCCGACGCTGCTGGCCGGCATGGTGCGCGCGATCCTGGCCGAGGAGCTCCACGACGCGGCGTTCTGCGCCGAGTACGTGACTGGCGTGGAGGCGCTGCGCCAGGCGGTCGACGGCTTCACGCCGGACTACGTCGAGCGACGCACGGGCGTCGCGGCCGATCGCATGCTCGAGGCGGCGCGTCTATTCGCGCGCGGGCCCCGCGGGATGGCGACGAGCGGCACCGGGCCCGACATGGCCCCGCACCCGAACCTGACCGAGCACCTCATCATCTCGCTCAACACGCTTTGCGGTCGTTGGAACCGCGAGGGCGATCCGATCGCGAACCCGGGTGTGCTGAGCCCGGTCCTGCCCCGCCCGGCGCAGGCGATCCCGCGCGAGCTGATGCCGCCGATGCTGCGGATCGGCGGGGGGCCCAGGTCGCGCGTGCGCGGTCTGCAGCAGATCTTCGGCGAGATGCCAACACCCGCGCTCGCCGACGAGATCTTGCTCCCCGGCGCGGGTCAGGTGAAGGTGCTCTTCACGATGGGCGGCAACCCGGTCGCGGCATGGCCCGACCAGCGTAAGACGCTGCGCGCGCTCGATGCGCTCGAGCTCCACGTGTGCGTCGAGAGCGAGTGGACCGCGAGCGCGCGCCGTGCCGACTACGTGGTCCCGGCCAAGCTCCCGCTCGAGCGTGAGGACGTGACCCTCTTCCCGGACCCGTACTACGAGCGGCCCTACTCGATGTACAGCGAGGCGGTCGTCGAGCCCGACTTCGACGCGATCGAGGACTGGGAGCTCTTCACTGGCCTCGCGCGCCGCATGGGCAAGCCGCTCGAGCTGCCTGACGGGAAGGGCCCGATCGATGCGGCGAGCCCGCCGAGCAAGTTCGCGCTGATGGAGCAGATCACCGCGGGCTCGCGTGTTCCGCTGGCCGAGATCCGCAGCCACCCAGGCGGGCACGTCTTCGACGAGATCGACGTACGCGCCGACGCCCCGATCCCGGGCGTCGAGGCGAAGCTCAACGTCGCACCCGAAGGCGTTCCCGAGGAGCTGCGCGAGGTCCGCTCCGAGCCGGTCCCGGCGCTCGGCCGATACGGCGACGACGGCAGCTATACCCACCTGCTGATCTCGCGGCGGCTGCGCCACGTGTTGAACTCTGTGGGCCAGGGCTGGCCGCAGTCCCGCAGGAAGGGCACGACGAACCCCGCCTTCATGAGCCGCGAGGACTTCGAGGCCCTCGGCCTCGAGCCGGGCGAGGTGGTGGCGATCGAGTCGGAGCACGACCGCATCCTCGGCGTGGTCGAGCCAAGCGACGACCTGGGGCCCGGGGTGATCTCGATGGCGCACGCCTGGGGCGAGGCCCCTGAGCGCGACGGCGAGGTCCGCGACATCGGCGCGAACACCGGCCGGCTGATCTCGACCGAGCGCCACTACGACTCGATCACCGGGATGGCGCGGCAGAGCGCGATCCCGGTGCGCGTGCAGCGCCTAGAGGGCGGCGCGGCCTGATCTCTTCGCTCGCCTGCGGATCGCTGCGCGCGCCGCGATCCGGCCCGCCGCGGCGAGCGTCATCGGCCACGCGCTTAGCGAGCATCTTCGGCTTCGGAGTCATTTGACCTTACGGGAACCTCGTCTAGAATGGCCGCTCGGTCGGTCGAAGCTCTGCCGCC
>DAOVBF010000084.1 GCA_030673955.1 Deltaproteobacteria bacterium | reverse complement strand
GATGTTCCCGGCCGGGCCCTCGTAGAGCTCGTTGAAGCCGGCACCGAGCCCGCTGAAGGCGCGCGCATCACTCCCGTCCGGATTCACCGATCCGATCTCCTCGAAGTAGGTGGTGTAGTAGATCCGACCGTTCGAGTGAACCAGCACGTCCCAGACCGAAGAGCGAGAGTCGGGGCCCAGACTCCGCACCCGCAAGGGAGGCAGGAAAATCTCCCGCTCCAGGTCGAAACGCCCGATGAGATGGTCCCCGGGCTCCGCCAGGTCGGCGCCCGAATCACCACCCGTCCGCCACCACAGCTCCCAGAAGGGGCTGAGCCCGAAGTAGAGGATTCGTCCATTCGAGTCGCCGAACCAGGCGGCGTAGGCCTCGACGCCACGATTGGCCCGCTCCATACGGAACACGGAGGTGGGCGCGTAGACGGACGGCGCGCGGAGCAGCGCTCGAAGATTCACGCAGGCGGTCACCAGCAGGATTCCGAGGACCAGGAGCCATGGAGATGGCCGCATGCAGCAACGCCGCGATGGAAATAGTCTGGGGTTCCGCATGTCCCTCCCGCAGCTCGACGCGAGATCCGACACCAGACTGGACGAGATTCGCGAGATGCGAGAGGATCGCCGAGCCGAGAGGAGCGCGCCATGGTCAAAGGCCCGAAGTCCTTCCACCTTTCGCCCGACATTCACGCCTACCTGGTGGAGCACGGCACCCCCCCCGACGAGATCCAGCAGGCCCTGATCGCGGAGACGCTCGAGCTGGGAAGCATCTCATCGATGCAGATCGCACCCGAGCAGGGCGCGTTCATGACGCTGCTGGCCCGGGCCATGGGGGCGCGGCGAGCCGTGGAGGTGGGCACCTTCACCGGCTACTCGGCGCTGTGCATCGCACGCGGGCTCCCCGACGATGGCCGCCTGCTCACCTGTGATGTCAACGAGGAGTGGACATCGATCGGGCGGCGTTACTGGGAAAAGGCGGGCGTGTCGCACAAGATCGAGCTGCGCATCGGACCTGCGCTCGAGACGCTGCGCTCCCTGCCTGAGGACCCCGGGCTGGATCTCGCCTTCATCGATGCCGACAAGCAGGAGTACATCGCCTACTTCGAGGAGATCCTGAAACGCCTCCGGCCAAGCGGCGTGATCCTCGTGGACAACGTACTTTGGGATGGCTTGGTCGTGGATCCGGAGGTCAAAGACGAGCAGACGCTCGCCATCCGGGACTTCAACAACCATGCCGCCCGCGACCCCCGGGTCGAGTGCGTCATGCTACCCATCGCTGACGGCCTCACGCTGCTGCGCAAGCGCGGTTAGGCTCGAGCCGTTCCGGTCAGTGAGGCAGCAGCTCGCCGAGCCGCTGGGTGAGCTTCATGTTCTCGGCATAATCGACGGGTACGACGATCACGGACGGACAGTCGCGCACCTCGAAGGCTTCGCGCAGGATGGTCCGCAGCTCCGCGGGCGAACTCACGCGCTTGGCGAAGCAGCCAAAGGACCGCGAGAGATCCACCAGGTCCGGATTCGTGAACCGCACATACGAATGCTTGCCGTAGATGGCTTCCTGCTTCCACTTGATGAGGCCGTATTCCGAGTCCTCCCAGACCAGGAGGATCGCAGGAACCTTGTATTGGACGGCGGTGGCCAGCTCCTGGACGTTCATCATGAAGCCGCCGTCCCCGCACAGGCCCACGACGTGCCGTTCGGGATGCACGAGCTTTGCGCCAATGGCGCCGGGGAGTGCGATGCCCATAGAGCAGAAGCCGTTCGAGATAATGCACGAGTTAGGAGCATACGTGGGGTAGTGGCGCGCAACCCACATCTTGTGGGCACCGACATCGCTGATCAGGATATCCTCCGGGCCCATCTCCCGGCGCAGATCGCTCAGGATCCGCTGCGGCTTCATGGGGAAGCCCGGATCGTCGGCGTATTCGTGGACCAGCTCCTGGGTGAGCATCTCACGGACCTCGGCGAAGTCCGAGCCCGAAGTTTTGTGCTCGGAGCCCAGCCGCTCGTTCATCGCCCATAGCGCCGCAGCGACGTCCCCGACCACCTCGACATCGGGCCGATAGCTCCCGTCCACCTCGGCAGGCGCGAAGTCGATGTGCAGGATCCGTTTCCCGACCCCCACGTTCCAGTGCGACGGATGCCACTCGACCATGTCGTATCCGACCCCGATCACGAGATCAGCGCGCTCGAACGCGTGCGCCACGTGATCGTGCGCGCTGAGCCCGGCCGCATAGAGGCTACGGGGATGCTGATCGGAGATCGCGCCCTTGCCCATGAAGGTCATGGCGGCGTAGATGCCTGTCTCATCGATGAAGCGGTTGAGCTGCTTGGACACGCGTGTGCGGACGCAACCGTTCCCGGCCAGGATCACGGGGAGGCGGGCCTCCGCCAACAGCGCAAGCGCCGCAGTAATGCCCTTCTCATCCGAGATCGGGCGACGCACCTTGAGACCCGGCACGATGGGCTCGTCACCGACATCCAGCTTCGCGATGTCTTCGGGGAGCTCGATCAGCGTCGCGCCGGGCTTCTCCGCGATGGCGACCTTGAACGCTTTGCGCACCACCTCGGGAATATTCCGCTCGTCGTAGATCGAGCTCGCCCACTTGGTAATGGGCCGGAACATCCCGACCACGTCCATAACCTGATGGGACTCCTTGTGCAGCCGGGTGGTCGCCCCCTGGCCCGTGATCGCGACGACCGGAGAACGATCCATGTTGGCGTTGGCCACGCCGGTCACGAGATTTGTCGCCCCCGGACCGAGCGTCGCCAGGCAGACCCCCGGCTTGCCCGTGAGTCGGCCGTAGAGGTCTGCCATGAACGCCGCGCCCTGCTCGTGGCGGCAGATGATGAACTCAATCGGGGAGTCGAGCAGCGAGATCATGACGTCGGCGTTCTCCTCGCCGGGTACGCCGAAGATGTACTCGACACCCTCCGCTTCCAAGGAGCGCACGAAGAGATCACTCGCCTTCATGAAGCATCGCCTCCCGCTTCCAGGCGCGTCTTCAAATCCGCTCGAGGATGGTCGTGCCCCCCATTCCGCCGCCGGTGCACAGGGTGACGAGCCCCGTGGTCTTGTCCTGGCGCTCGAGCTCGTCGAGCAGGGTGCTGATCAGCAGAGCCCCCGTCGCGCCTACAGGGTGGCCGAGCGCAATCGCACCGCCGTTCACGTTCACCGTGTCGGGATCCATCTCGAGGTCCCGCATCACCTTGAGCGGTATTGCGGCGAACGCCTCGTTGATCTCGATGAGATCAATGTCCTGAATCGTCATGCCCGCTTTACGGAGGCAGCGCCGAGTCGCTGGGACCGGAGCCGTCAGCATGATCACGGGCTCGTCGCCGGCCGTGGCCATCGCGATGACTCGCGCGCGCGGCTTGAGCCCATGCGCCCGGGCGAAGTCCGGCGACGCCAGCAGCACCGCCCCCGCACCATCCACGATGCCGGAGGAGTTCCCGGCGTGGTGCACGTGCCTCACTCCGTCGATCTGCGGGTAGACGCGGCGGGCTTTCTCGACGAAGCTCAGCGTGTCGCCCTTCTGGACATACTTCCCGATCTCCTCGAAAGAGGGAGAGAGTTTGGCCAGACCCTCGAGTGTAGTGCCAGGCCGCGGGTGCTCGTCCCTCTCCAGCAATACCTGGCCATCCAGATCCGTGACCGGGATCAGGCTCTTGGCAAAACGCTCCTCCTTCTGCGCAATCGCACAGCGCTCCTGGCTGCGCACGGCAAAACGGTCGACGTCCTCGCGGCTGAATCCCTCCAAGGTCGCGATCAGGTCCGCGGAGATGCCCTGGGGCACCAGCGGGTGCAGCTCGCGCAGGTGACGGTTGTGGCCATCGAGGCCGGCCTTGTCGCTGCCCATCGGGCAGCGTGACATCGATTCGACGCCGCCCGCAACCACCAGGTCCTGCATACCCGAGGCGATCCCCATGGCCGCGAAGTTGACAGCCTGCTGGCCCGAAGCGCAAAAGCGGTTCACGGTGACGCCGGTGATCTCGTAGGGCCAGCCGGCGGCGAGCACGGCCATGCGGGCCATGCAGCCGCCCTGCTCCCCGGCCTGAGAGACACAGCCCACGACCACATCCTCGACATCGGCGGGATCGATCCCGTTGCGGTCCTTCAGAGCGTTGATGGTCTGCGCAAAAAGCTCCTGGGGGTGGACGCCCGAGAGCGCTCCGGTCTCTTTCTTACCCCGGCCGCGGGGCGTTCGAACGGCATCGATGATCCAGGCTTCACCCATCTTTCGACTCCTCTTCCGTTTGATCTTCGGGACCTCGCAGAGCCCGCGCTCGGAGGGCAGGCTAGACCATCCCCGAATTCGCGGTCAACTCATCCTACCCATCGTGGATCTGCGCGCACCCAGTCCGCGACCGTGCTCAGAGCGAAGTCCCTGAGACCCGGCCTGACTGGCCGGCCACCCTCAAACTCGTGACAATATCCACCCATGCTCCGCCGACTACTCTCTGCCACGTTCTGGGCCTTCATGCTCGTGAGCTCCGCTCTGCTCTTCCCCCTGGCGCTCGTGATCTGGGCCGTCACGTTTCCCTTCGATCGCCGGCTCGTGGCCCTGCATCGCTTCACCTGCTTTTGGGCGTCCCTTTATACGTGGCTGAACCCCGCCTGGGAAATTCAGGTCGAAGGACGCAGGAAGATCCGTCCCCATGAGGCCTACGTGATGGTGGCGAACCATCAATCCCTGCTCGACATTCTCGTGCTCTTCCGACTCTTCCGGCACTTCAAGTGGGTATCCAAGGCCGAGAACTTCTGGGTCCCTTTTGTCGGTTGGAACATGCTGCTCAACCGCTACATCATGCTCAGGCGCGGCAACCGGGAGAGTGTGCATCGCATGCTCAAGGCGTCCGAAAAGACCCTGGCCAGCGGCAGCTCCATCATGATGTTCCCCGAGGGGACGCGCTCTCCGGACGGGCGGCTGCGGGCGTTCAAGCTCGGCGCCTTCGATCTAGCAAAGCGCACCCGGCGACCCATCCTGCCCATCGTGATCGAGGGGACGGCTCATGCGCTGCCCAAGCGTGGCTTCGTGCTACAGGGACGCCACTCCATTCAGATCACCGTACTGGAGGAGATTCCGTACGAAGAGTTTGCCCACGTGCCCGTGGAGATGCTGACGGAGCGCGTACGCAGCCACATTGCCACGCATCTGGGCGAGGATCTCACCCCGCGGGCTCTGAGCGCCTAGCTCCCCATATTCAGGCGGTCAGACTCAACATCATGACGCCCGCCGCGACCACCGCGGCGGCCAGCACGCGTCGACGCCCGAACGGCTCGCCCAGAAGAACCGCGCCGATGAGCGCACCGAAGATCACACTCGTCTCTCGAAGCGACGCCACGAGAGCCATGGCGCTGCGGCTCATGGCCCAGATCACAATCGTGTAGCCCAGTGCCGAGATGAGGCCCGCAATCAAGCCGACTCGACCCTGCGTGCGCAGAAAGTGAGCGATCCGTCCCCGGCGCAGGCACAGAGACGCCACCACCAGGGGCATACCGTTGATGAAGATCAGCCAGGCGATGTAGCTAGAGCTGCTTCCCGCGTGACGAGCCCCTTGCCCGTCGAGGAAGGTATAGGTCCCGATGAGAATCCCGGTCGCAAGGGCGAATACGACGGGTTTGACGTCTTCGCGCGCGGACCAACCCTGTCCGAAGGCCAGGCTCGCGATCGCAAGCGAGACCAAGAACAGCGCCGCGGTCTGAAAGGGACTGGGGACCTCGCCCGCGAGCATTGCGGAGAGCAAAGCGACCAAGAGCGGGGCGAGTCCGCGCGCGATGGGATAGACGTGACTCAGGTCCCCGAAACGATATGAGAGCAGAAGAAATAGCGCGTATAAGCCGTGCACGATCACGGAGAGGGCGAGATACGGCCAGGCCGCGCGAGCAGGTGCCTCCACCAACGGCATCGCCGCACCCGCCACGACCGCCCCCGTCCCGAATACGAGCGTCAAGGTCAAGAGCTGATCGCCACTGCTCTTGACGACGGCGTTCCATGAAGCGTGAAGAATCGCCGTGAGCAGCACGAGGGCCGCGACGCCCCACTCCAGCGCCATGCTCTCTCCCGTCATTAAACTAGCATCTGCTCGAGGAAGTTCCGCTCGCCGATAACGCGCTA
>DAOVBF010000294.1 GCA_030673955.1 Deltaproteobacteria bacterium | reverse complement strand
TAACGCAATGGCCCAGATGCGGCGGGCTACCCTGCCTAAGACGGTATATTCCGGATCGAGGCCGCTGGAAAAAAAGAAAGAAAAGTTGGGAGCAAAATCGTCCACCTCTAAGCCCCGGGAAAGGTAGTATTCCAGGTAAGTAAAGCCGTTGGCTAAGGTCAGGGCAAGCTGAGTGATGGGATTGGCTCCTGCTTCGGCAATGTGGTAGCCGGAGATAGAGACCGAGTAAAAATTGTTTACTTTATTGTTTACGAAGTACTCCTGCACATCACCCATCATCCTGAGAGCAAATTCGGTTGAAAAGATGCAGGTATTTTGCCCCTGATCTTCCTTGAGAATATCCGCCTGCACCGTGCCGCGGACACGCTCGAGCACGTCAGCCCGGATGCGCGCGTAGGTTTCGGCGTCGACGACCTCATCGCCCGAGACCCCCAGCAGGAGCAGCCCCAAGCCGTTGTGCCCCTCGGGCAGCTCACCGGCGTAGGCGGGCAGGTCGCGCCCGGCCAGCAGCTCGCGCACTCGCTCGAGCTGGCCCGTCTCGCGAATATGCTTCTCCACCGCCTGATCGATCGCGGCGTTGAGAAAGCATGCCAGCATCACCGGCGCGGGCCCGTTGATCGTCATCGAGACGGACGTCTTGGGATCCAGGAGATCGAAGCCCGAGTAGAGCTTCTTGACGTCATCGACCGTGCAGACCGAAACGCCCGAGGTGCCCACCTTGCCGTAGATATCGGGGCGCTCATGCGGGTCCCGTCCGTAGAGTGTCACGCTGTCGAAGGCGGTCGAGAGCCGCACCGCGGGCTGGTCCCGGCTGAGCAGGTGGAAGCGTCGATTGGTTCGCTCCGGTGGGCCCTCTCCCGCGAACATGCGGGTGGTGTCCTCCTCGCCGGTACGCTTGAAGGGGAAGACGCCGGCCGTGAAGGGGAACGTCCCGGGCACGTTCTCGAGCATGAGATAGCGCACGAGCTCCCCCCACTCCTCGCAGCGCGGAAGGGCGACGCGGGGAACGCGCAGGCCCGAGAGCGTCTCGATTCCGGTTCGAGCCTCGATCTCGCTCTCTCGCACTTGATAGGATTGGGTCTCGCGCTCGTAGCGCGCGCGCACCTCGGGCCAAGCCGCCAGTGCTTGGCGCACGTCCGGATCGAGCTCTTCGAGCGTGGCGTTATAGCGCTTGCGCAGGGCGAGGATCTCGGGGTCCGCCGCGTCCGCGAGCGATTTCTCCGCATACGGCGCCAGCCCATCGGGAGGCGCATCCCCCAGCATGTGGAGCGCGCGGCCGAGGGCGTAGGCGTCGCGCGCCCGCTCGGCCCCCTGGGCGACGCGTCGATGCTGGGCCCGGACCATCCCGGTGATCTCGCCCAGGTAGCCGGGGCGCGCGACGGGAACGCGGGCCTCGCACTCGGGAAGGCGCAGCTCGGGGACCACGCGGCGCGGGTACGCCGCGAGGCCCCGCTCGGCCACGAGCACCATCAGCCCCTGGTAGAGCCGATCGACGGCCGGATCGTTCCAGCGGCTCGCCACCGTGGGATAGACGGGAATCCGCTCATCCCGGAGTTCGAACTCGTTGCGATTCCGGCGCCACTGCTTGCGGATGTCGCGCAGCGCATCCTCGCTGCCGTGTCGATCGAACTTGTTGAGCACGATCACGTCGGCCAGGTCGATCATGTCGATCTTCTCGAGCTGGGAGGGAGCCCCGTACTCCGGCGTCATCACGTAGAGCGAGAGGTCCACCCGATCCACGATCTCGGAATCGCTCTGTCCGATCCCCGCGGTCTCGACAAAGACGAGATCGAAGCCCGCCGCCTCCAGCACGCGCACGGCATCGCCGACCGCACGCGAGAGCGCCAGGTGCGCCTGACGTGTCGCCAGCGAGCGCGCAAAGACGTGGGGAGCCTGAAGCGCATTGAGGCGCATGCGGTCGCCGAGCAGCGCCCCGCCCGAGCGACGCCGCGTGGGATCCACGGTGACGATCCCGGTACTCCGCTCCGGAAACTCGCGTCGGAAGCGCTGCACGAGCTCGTCCACCAGCGTGGACTTCCCCGCCCCTCCGGTGCCCGTGATGCCGATCACCGGCGCCCTCGGCTGCGCGCGCCGGGCCTCGAGCGCCCGACGCAGCGACTCGGCCTCGGTGGAGTCGCCGCCCGCGCGCGCCTCAAGCCAGCTGATCAGTCGCGCAATCGCAACGGGCTCGTCCACCGCCAGGCGCTGGAGCTCGTCCTCGACCCGGATCTCGGGCCGCTCGGCACACGCGTCCAGAATCTGCCGGACCATCCCCTCGAGACCGAGACGTTGGCCGTCCTCCGGGCTGAAGATGCGGGTCACGCCGTAGGCCTGGAGCGCCTCGATCTCCTCGGGGGAGATCACACCGCCGCCCCCTCCGTACACAAATATATGTTCGCCGCCGGCGGCACGGAGCCGGTCGACCAGGTAGCGAAAGAACTCGACGTGGCCGCCCTGGTAGGACGCGATCGCCACCGCATCCGCATCCTCCTGAAGCGCGGCCGTCACGATGTCCTCGACGGAGCGATCGTGGCCGAGGTGGATGACCTCG
>DAOVBF010000263.1 GCA_030673955.1 Deltaproteobacteria bacterium | reverse complement strand
GAGTTGCGCGAGCGCAGCCGGCGCAGGCGCCCGCAGTTTCCCGTGGAACGGTCTGAAGGCGCGAGTGTCCGCTCCCGATCCCTCCTCCAAAGAGCCGTCAGAGAGCGGGTTGATGTCCAGGGCCGCTCGCTACACCTGAGCGACCAGCGAAGGCTCGTGGAGGAGGGATCGGGAGGCCCGACTCTGATTGCGGGGCGACAGCCGCCGAAGGATGCGAGAGGGGAGTTGCGCGAGTCCTGCCGGCGCAGGCGCCCGCAGTTTCACGTGGAACACACTAGAGGCGGATGGTTCTTTCTCTTTCACGTGGAACAATGAGCTACACTAGCCGCCGCACGCACAAGGCCCAGATGGGGAAGGGGGCTGTGCCTACCGCAGCCCACGCGTCTCGAGAGCCGTGAGGGGGGAATGGCTCGGGTTATCGCCATCGCGAACCAAAAAGGGGGCGTCGGTAAGACCACCACGGCGGTGAACCTGGCCGCTTCCCTTGCCGCCGCCGAGTGCCGGACCCTGCTGATCGACCTGGATCCGCAAGCAAACGCGACCTCCAGTCTCGGCTATGTGCCCGGGGAGGTGAAGCGGGGCATTTATCGGGCGCTGATCGGGGAGGAGGAGCTCGCGGACCTGATCCTCGAAACTCCGCTGGAGTTCCTGCGCTTGATCCCGGCCTCCTCGGAGCTGGTGGGTGCCGAGGTCGAGCTCCCGGGTCTGCCGAGCCGGGAACGTCTTCTCTTGGAACGGCTCAAAGCCCTCGGCGATCACGCTCGGGTCGTGCTGATCGACACCCCACCGTCTCTCGGACTACTGACCATCAACGCGCTGGTCGCGGCGCATTCCGTCTTGGTCCCCCTCCAGTGCGAGTATCTTCCCCTCGAGGGTTTGGCGTCGTTGCTCCAGACCATCGAGCTCGTGCGAGACAGACTCAACCCCGGCCTTCGCGTCGAGGGACTCCTGCTCACGATGTACGATGTCCGCAACAACCTCTCGACTCAGGTGGCCCGGGACGCACGCGAGCACTTCGGTGAGCAGGTCTTCCGTACGGTCATCCCCCGAAACGTGCGGCTCTCCGAGGCTCCGAGCCACGGAAAGCCCGCATTGCTGTATGACATCAACTCCAAGGGAGCCCTGAGTTATCTTCGGCTTGCCGAGGAGCTTCTGGAAAGGATCCAGCATGGCTACGCGTAAAGCTCTGGGACGGGGTCTCTCAGCATTGATCCCGTCGTCGCCACCGACTGTCTCTCCTGTGCCCGCGCCCGAGCAGGCGGAGGGCGGGTTCCCCCTCTACATCTCGGTCGCGAGAATCGCGCCCAACCCCAGACAGCCGCGCAAGAGCGTCCGCGAGGACGAGTTGACGGGTCTCGCGGCGTCGATACGTGAGCAGGGCGTCCTGCAGCCACTGGTCGTCCGGCGCCGGGGCGAGGCCTACGAGCTCATCATCGGGGAGCGGCGTTGGCGGGCCTGCCAGCTCGCCGGGCTGGATGAGGTGCCTGCGGTGGTGCTCGACGCCACGGACCGCGGGGTGCTGGAGATGGCCCTCGTGGAGAACGTACAGCGCGCCGATCTCAACCCCATCGAGCTCGCGAGCGCTTTCAAGATGCTGGTCGAAACGGAGGGAATGACGCAGGAGGAGGTGGGTCGGCGAGTCGGGCTCGACCGCTCGAGCATCGCGAATCATCTGCGGGTGCTCGAGCTGGATGCTGAGGCTCAGCAGGATCTGATCGACCAGAGGCTCACAATGGGCCACGCCAAAGCGCTGCTTCAGGTCCCGCCCGGCGAGCGAGGCACGCTTCGTCAGCGGATCTTGCGCGGGCACCTCGCGGTGCGCGATGCGGAAGAGCTGGCTCGACGCGTTGCGTCAAAAGCTGCGTCAAAAGTGGCACGACCGGGTCCCGCGCGGGATGTGCACGTGGTCGATCTGGAGAACCGCATGCGTCGCGCGCTCCAGACCAAGATTCGGATCATCGGCCGGCGTGCCCGCGGCCGTATCGAGTTACATTACTTCGGCGAGGCGGAGCTAGAGCGTCTTTCGGACCGCCTGCTGGGAAGCGATAGGTGACGGACACGCTTCAAGGTTTCCTCGACAGCGGAGCGTCGTTTCAGGGCAAGATCTGTTTCAGTGGTGTTTTGCGTATCGACGGGCACCTGCAGGGGGATGTCAGCGGCGACGGCACACTCGTGGTCGGCGAGACCGGCCTCGTCGAGGCGACCATTCAGGTCGGTAGCCTGATCGTGCTCGGAGCCGTCATCGGGGAGATCACGGCCGAGGATCGGGTGGAGCTCGGTGCCGGCGGACAGATCGAGGGCAGCGTCGAAACCTCGCGGCTGAAGGTGGACGAGGGGGCGCGCCTCAGCGCGAAGATTACGATGCGTGAACCCGCGATCGGGTCCCCGCTGCGGGGTGGCTGAGCGCGCATCAGTGCTCACTCCGTCGTTGACTTGAAAACCGTCTTTGCGATACTCCCGCCCGCGCGGGGAATGTCCGAACTTTTCCTCCTTGCCGTGGATAGGATCGGGTAGCTGTGCGGCGTGGTCCCGAGGCGCCCCGCCCGTCTCACCTACCGCCCCCAATCCAGCGGCTGACATAACCGAAAGAGGTCATCTTGCGGGGCGCAAGAATGAATTCCCTCCTGATCGTTGTGGCTCTGAGCGCCCTGAGCGTTCCCGCTGTCGCCGCAGCTGCCGGCGGCGGACTCAACTTAACGCCGGACCTCACACTCCTGGCCGCCAACGTGCTGGTCCTCGGTCTGTTGACGTACCCGATGCACCGCCTGCTGCTGAAACCGCTGGTGCGCATCCTCGCGGAACGTGAGCAGCGCACGACCGGGACCATGGCCCGCGCGGAAGCGGTGT
>DAOVBF010000248.1 GCA_030673955.1 Deltaproteobacteria bacterium | reverse complement strand
CGCGGGGGCTGCGCCGCCGCAACTGGCGAGTTATCGGGCGGCGGAGCCGCCCTGCTCGCGCGGCACGCGGCTGCGCGCGTGCCTTACTGGCGAGTTATCGGGCGGCACTTCTGGCCGGTTATCGGTGGGCAAAGCCGCGTCCTGCCCGGGTATCGGCCGGCAGAGCCGGCCTGCCGGGATGGCGCGTGGCTTCGCACGCGCCTTGGTCGGCACGGCGCGTTACTTCGTACGCGCCTAACCCCACCGGCAGAAGGAGCGCACCTGGCTTACGCCAGGGTAGGTAGGCCGACGTATATATAGCGCGCAAAGGATTTCGCATCTGAACCTCGAGGCGTGAGCTCAAGGGCGCGCTAACGGACGCTTACGATCGGATTTGCACCTCTCCTGCCCTCGGCACGCGGCGTGCACTCTCGTTGCGCGATGCTCGGACCACGCTCACTCGCGACCGCAAGACTCGGGGCCCTGCTTCTGGTTCTGGGGGGCTGCCAGAGCTTCCCGACCTCGCCGTCTCGGATCCCGGCTGACGAGCTCTCCGCCGGAGGTTATTCGCTCACCCTCATCGTCTCCGAGCTTCAGATGCATCTGCACGACGATACCTACCGAACCAGCCGGGCCATGACCGCCGACGGCCGGAACGTGTTTGCCATGGCCTTGTGGCGCATCGAGCGAGCCCAGCGGCTCAGGTCGATGGCCCCGGCGGAGTGGGAGAATGTCGACATCGTTTTCGAGCAGGCGCGGGCCCGAGCGCTCGACCGGCTGCGTCGCTACCCCGAAGCCGCAGAGGCCTACGAGCGCGTCTCCGTCACGGGGTCGCTGCTGGCAGAGCAAGCGACCGAGGGCGCCCACGTGATGCGGCGTTTTGCTCGCTACTCGGGCCCCTCGGTCGATCCCATCCGCGTGCCCGAGGACGAGCTCGCGTTTCTGGACACGCGGGTGGAGCAGTGGCGCGATCTCGCATGGGAGTATCGCGGCACGCCGTATGAACCGCTGGCGCGCGAAGAGGCGGAGGCGTGGGAGATGCTGCGCGTCGACTGGATCGCGCGGAACCGAGGTCCAGAGGAGGCCATCAAGGCGTGTCGTTGGCTCGTCGAGCGAAACCACGCGTCGAAGCTCTATGCGAAGCACCTGATTCAGCTGGGCGATCTGTATGCGGAGGCGGCGCAGCGTGTCCACCTGCGCTCCCGGGCCAAGCTCGTGCCGTTCAATGCCGACCGCTACGAAGCGCTCCTCGACCAGGCGCTTGCAGCCTACGAGCTGGCGGGAGAAGCACGCAAGCCCGGTCCGCGTCGCGAGGCGCTGATGAAGATCCAGGCGTTGCTCGCGTACCACCAGGGAACCTTCGGTCATGCTCAGTAGGCACGATGAAGTGATCCGCGTCGGTGTGCGAGTGGTCGTGGTGGCTGCCATCGTCGGCCTGATGGTTCTTCTGTTTTCCGGAAGCGCCTATCCGCAGGAGTTCTCTCCGTCCGAGGAAGCGGCGCAGCTGCTCATTTCGAGTGAGCGACCCAGCGCCGCAGAGCGGGTCGAGGAAGCCGAATCCCTGCTGCGCGAGGAAAAACGCAGGCGGATCAGCGCGGTCCAGGTCGAGATTCTGGGTACGGCTTGGCAGGCGTTCAGCCAGGCGTCCCCCGGTCGCCTGCTCAAGAGCGCGGGTCGCCTGCTGCGCCAGATTCGAGAGTTGGGAGGGCGGTCGGCTGCCGAGGATCGCGCGCTCGATCTGTTGGAGGCCGAGGTTCTAGCCGGATCCGAGGATCCCCGGCTTCGCGAGCTTTACGAGGGGCTGCGTCAACGTGAGGAAAAAGAGCAGCTCGGTCGTTGGCTCGAAGAGGCGGAACAAGCCATCGCGCATGGGGACCTGCGGCTCGCGCGGCGCCGGCTCGATCGGGCGGGTAAGAGCCAGCTGGAGTCCCCACGTGTCGAGGCTCTGTGGCAGGCGCTCGCCGAGCGTGAGAAGGCGTCCGAGGCGGCCCCCGAACCGCCCCCGGCGCTGCAGATTGAGGCGTGCCAAGCTTGGGAAGCTTCATTTGGCGCGGCATTGCTCACGGGACGATATCAGGCCGCACTCGCGCTCACCGCCACACGCTCCGATGCGGAGCTGGCCCATGCCGTGGCGCGTTATCTGTCCGGAGAGACGGATGAGGCGCTCGAAGCGATGCGGAACCTGAGCGAGCTTGAAGGTCCGACCGGGAGCCTGGCCAGGCGCTGGCTGGAAGACGTCGCTCTCGACCCGCAGCGTGGGTCCACGGTGGAGCAAGGCCGTGACCGCGTGAAGCGTCTGCTGGGGAGCGTCGAGGTCAGGGAGCAGGGTACGCGTCCTTACCGGAGCAACGCTGGTGTCTGGCAGAGATCGGCGCGGCGGTTGGAGATGGCGCTCTCGCTACCGCATCGGATCACCCGGGGCTCAAAGGCGGCGGGCTCGGAGCTACGTAAGGCCGCGCTGCGCTCCCTCAAGCTGGATTCGTCTCGGGCGCCTGAAGAGCGGCTGCCCGCTGAGTGGGAGGATGGCTTCCTGGGTCTGCCGCGCGCGCGCACCTCCTACACCCCGGTCCGCCCACGTCCGCTTCTCGTGAGTCGAAAGGCGCTCGAGGCGGTCCTCGGGGAGAGCGCGATGGCGCTTGCGCCGGGACTCGCGGACGCGGAAGCGATCCTGTTCGAGCCGCTACGAGCGGCGAGGGCTGCCGACGGCCCGGCCCTGCCCGCAGAGAACGCCCTGCTTGTCGTATCGGCACTCGCGGGTGGGATCGAGGGGGGGAAGCTCCGATCGTATGCACAGGACCGTGGAGTGGTGCTCGAAAGCATCCGGCGCCTCGACGCCGCCGTGCGCGCGGGAGCCGGTCTCAGCGCACAGCCCTGGTCCTCGCCCACGGATTCGCTCGGAACGGCGCTGCGACGCTCTCTGCTCAAGGGCGACACGGCGAAGCTGCGATCCGTGAGCCTCTCGCGGCGCAAGCGCGGCTTGAAGGTCGCCGGGAACTGGATCGGGCATGAGCTCCCGTGCCCCGCCCGCACCGTGT
>DAOVBF010000196.1 GCA_030673955.1 Deltaproteobacteria bacterium | reverse complement strand
CCTGCTGTGATCCGTCACACCGGGACACGATCCAGGAACGCGCGTGGAGCTCGCCCATCTGGTACAGACCCGCGGCAAAATCAGCGAACTCCTCATCGGAAAACACACCGCCTCAGGAGGAGAGAGGCTCATGATGGGCGTGAGGAGCCCGACCGGGGAGCGAGCGGTTCGCTCCCGCGTCCGGGGCGCGATCAGGCAGCCTGTCCTTCACTTCTTGGTACTCGGCGCCGTTCTTTACGCGGCGGACAGAGGCCTGGCATCGCGAGCCGAGGACGCCGTGGGTGGCGCGGAGCCAACGCCGATCCAGATCTCTGCAGCGCAGGTTACGGACCTGCGCAGGGCGTGGATCGACCGCATGCGAAGACCACCCCGACCCGAGGAGCTCGTCCAGCAGATCCAGATGGCCGCGGACGAAGAGATGCTCTTCAGGGAGGCCCTCGCACTCGGGCTGAACCGCAGAGATCCGATCGTACGCCGTCGTCTGATCCGGAATATGCGCTTACTCACGGAGGATCCGAACCGGAAGGACGACGATCTCTTCCGGGAGGCGCTGGCGCTGGGTATGGACCGCAGCGACGTCGTCGCGCGCCGGCGCCTCGTCCAGAAAATTCGGTTCCTGGCCTCCGAAGCGGCCCACACCCGAGAACCCAGCACGGCCGAGCTACAGGAGGCCCTCGCACGCCATGCGGTGCGGTTCCTCGAGCCCGAGCGGGTGCGACTCTCTCACGTCTATCTAGGCCGCGATCGGCGAAAGGAAGCCCTCGAGGCAGATGCGTCGCAGCTGCTCGCGAAGCTGCGACGAGACTCGATCCCCCCGCGGCGGGCGCACGAGCACGGCGACCCCTTCCTGTTGCAGCATCACCTTCCACCGCGCTCAGAGCAGGAGCTGACCCGGAGCTTCGGGCCGCGTTTCGCACACGATGTGATGCGCGTCGAGCCGGGTTCTTGGTCCGGACCCATGGCGTCCAGCTACGGACTCCACCTGGTCTGGGTCTATGAGCGGACTCCGCGAAAGCCCCGCTCGTTCGAATCCGTCCGGGGCGAGGTCCGCCAGGCACTGCAGGCCGCGCGCGAGCAAGAGGCGCTCGACGCGATGTTGACTAAGCTCCGAAGGCGTTACGACGTGCAAGTCGAAAACCTCCCGGGCCGGGCACGCGTTTCGAATCCACCCCTGGGCGACGCGAGCGTGGTTCGATGATGCAGATCCTCTCTCGCACCGCATCGGTCCTGTGGGTGATCGCGCTATGGGTGACCCCGGCCCCAACCAGCGCGCACCCACTGGCGCCTTCTCTCCTCGAGGTGCGTGAGCTGCCCTCCGGTCTCGTCTCGGTCCTGTGGAAGACGCCGCTTCTGCGTCCTCGAGGAAGCGCCGTCGAGCCGGTCCTACCCGAGCGCTGCAGACCGGTGAGCAAACCGTACTCCAGCCGGAGCAAGGTGAGCGCGGTCCGGGAAACCGTCGTAGATTGCCGACCGCAGGGTCTCGTGGGCGCGGTGCTCCGGGTCGCGGGCTTGCGCGAGAGCAGAACTGACGTGCTCGTTCGAGTCGCGCTTCGCGAGGGGCGGATCGTACGCGAGATTCTCCATCGGGAGCGAGACTCCCTGGTCGTGCCCGAGCGGAGGACCCTCGCGGAAGTCGCAGCGAGCTACGTGCGCCTGGGTCTCGACCACATCCGCTCAGGCGTCGATCACCTGCTCTTCGTCCTGGCGCTGGTGCTCCTGGTAAGCGGCCGTCGCATGCTTCTTCTGACGATCACCGCCTTCACGCTGGGCCACAGTGTGACGCTCTCCCTGGCGGTGCTCGGCTTCGTGCGCTTCCCGACGGCACCGATCGAGTTCGCGATTGCCTTCAGCATTCTCTGGATCGCCCTGGAGTTGACGCGTAGCCGAGAGGAGGTCAGCGCGGACCGCGCGCTACAGCCATGGGCGATGGCTCTAGGCTTCGGTCTCCTGCACGGCTTCGGATTCGCGGGAGCGATGACAAACGCAGGCCTGCCCCCCGAGGACATCCCGCTGGCTCTTCTCTCCTTCAACGTGGGCATCGAGCTCGGACAGATCCTGTTCGTGGGCGGCATCATTGCATGCAGACAGACGCTTCGGCCTCTACGCGCATTCCTGCCACGCTGGGGCGATCAGCTCGTGGCCTATGCCATCGGCTCGTTGGCAGCCTTCTGGTGCTTGCAGCGCGCCGCTCTACCCTTCTGAGAAGGCGCGGTGATAAGCTCGCGTAGCGCGAGGGAGGTGCTTCACGGTGGACATTCTGAGAGACCGAGTCGCCGTAATCACGGGCGGCGGGAACGGGATCGGCCGCGGGATGTCCCTCGCGTTCGCTGAAGCGGACACGCATGTCGTGATCGCGGACATCGAGGCCGAGGCCGCGCGGGCCGTTGCAGAAGAGGTCGAGCAGCGCGGTGTGCGGGCCCTCGCGGTGCGAACCGATGTCACGGACCGAGCGTCTCTGGAGACGTTGGCCGAGAGGGCCTACGCCGAGTTCGGAGCGGTGCACATCCTCTGCAACAATGCAGGCGTGTCAACGGTGGGTTCGCTCGAGCAGTGCAGTGACGAGGAGTGGCAGTGGCTGCTCTCGGTCAACCTGCACGGCGTGATCAATGGCATCCAGACCTTCCTCCCTCGTCTCCTGGCTCAAGGCGGCGAGGCACACATCGTGAACTCCGGCTCGCTCTGCAGCCTGGCCGCCTTTCCACTCTACGGCATCTACACCACTTCGAAGTTCGCTTTGGCCGGACTCACGGAGGCGCTCCGCCTCGATCTGGAGCACCATGGCATCGGGGTCTCTCTGCTCTGCCCGGGGCTGGTACGCACGCGGGCCCTGGCGAGCGCCCTGACCGGTCCCGGAAAACTGCGCGAGCCCGGCCGGCACCTTACCCCGGAGCGAGAGCAGGCGCTGGCCGAGACCCGGAGGGCGATCGAAGGCGGGATGGACCCCCTCATCGTAGGCCACAAGGTCGTCGAGGGGGTTCGCCGCAACGACGCCTACATCATCACGCATCCCGAATTCAAGGGGGCCATCGAGCCGCGCTTCCAACGGATCCTTGCGGCCTTCGACGCAGCCGCAGCGCGTGAGGCCGAACCTCCACCAGCCCATGAGCAGCCGGAGGCGACCACGAAGGATCTGCGCGGGCGCGTGGCCGTGGTCACCGGCGGGGGAAGCGGCATCGGGCGCGGGATGGCGCTGGCCTTTGCCAACGAGGGGATGCACGTCGTCATTCCCGACATCGAGGCCGATGCGGCAGAGAAGGTCGCGTCAGAGGTCCGGGTGCGCGGCGTACGCGGCCTCGCGCTGCGAGCCGATGTAGCCCAGCGCCACTCGATGCAGGAGGTCGCCGAGCAGACCTACGCCGAGTTCGGCGCCACGCACGTTCTCTGCAACAACGCGGGCGTATCGGTTGTGGGTTCGCTCTCGGAGCGTACCGATGCGGACTGGGAGTGGGCGCTGTCGGTCAACCTCTACGGAGTCCTGCACGGCATCCAGGCTTTCTTGCCGCGGATGCTCGCACAGGGCGGCGACGCGCACATCGTGAACACCGCATCGATCGTCGGCCTCATGTTCGCGCCGGGTGCGGGCATCTACGGGACGACGAAGCAGGCGCTGGTGGGCCTGTCGGAATCCCTCGCCACGGATCTGGCACAGCACGGGATCGGCGTCTCCGTAGTCTGCCCCGCAGGTGTGCGGACCCGCCTCGTGGAGTCCGCTCGCAACCGCCCCGCGGAGCTCTTGGAGACCCGTCCGGATCCGGCGATCGAGAGAATAGCCACGGACGCCATCAACGCAGGGATGGACCC
>DAOVBF010000257.1 GCA_030673955.1 Deltaproteobacteria bacterium | reverse complement strand
TGGGGCTCGAACAAGTTCTACCACGCTGACCTGCTGCATCGCTCGCTGATTCTCCTCTCGGTTCTGCGCGGCCAGCACGGTCGCACAGGTGGCGGCGTGCGCTTCGCGGCCTGGCTGGTCTTGGAAGGGGCGGGCGAGCGCGGTCCCGGCGTGCAGCCGTCCTGGCTGCAACGCCTCTTGCTGCGTTTCTACACCCCCCCGCCGCGGATGATGGAGAACGCCATCGCGGCGGTATCGCGCGACGTGCTGACCTGGACCCCGTCACACCTCTTCCTTCATGCGCATGGGGGCCTCGATCGGATCCAGGATGCCGACGCCCGGGATCCGGCCAGCCCGGCGCCTGCCCGGCAGTACCTGCGCGAGGCGCTGGAGCGCAGATGGATCCGCGTGCGACCGGCTGCCGACCGACCGCCGCGCGTGCTCGTCACCTCCGGCTGCAACCCGCTGCGCCGCTGGCCGTCTCCGCAGCGGGTCGAGAAGGTGCTCTGGCCGAAGCTGCACATGATCGCGGCCGTCGACTTCCGTCTCTCGAGCACCGGCATGAAGGCGGATCTCTTGCTCCCGGCGGCCGGGTACTACGAGAAGCGCGGCATCAAGTACGCCATCGCGCTTGCGCCCTACGTGGTCGTGGGCGATCGCGCGGTTGCGCCGCTCGGTGAGGCGAAGGGTGAGTGGGAGATCATGGCGCGACTCGCACGCCGGATTCAGGACCGGGCGCGCGAACGCGGGATCGAGGGCGAGCTTGCCGAGTTCTACGACCGCTTCAGCGAAGAGGGCCGCTACGGTCCGGACGATGACGAGGCGATCCTGGATCAGATCCTGCGTCGCTCATCGGCCACGGGAGGGATGGGATGGACGGAGGCTCTGAGGGTGGGCGCGATCCCCGTGCGCTCGATCGGCCCCTGGGGCACGACCAACGGCATCGGGAGCGAGGTCGAGCCCGGTGGAACCCTCAGCCCCTCGCGCATTCATGTCGAGGGGAAGCACGCCTGGCCGACGCTCACCGGTCGTCAGCAGTTCTACCTGGATCACGCCTGGTTCGTCGAGGCCGACGAGGCGCTGCCACGCTGGAAGCCCCTTCCCTCTCCGGGCGGGAATCATCCCATCCGGCTCACGGGCGGGCACACGCGATGGAGCATCCACGCGATCTGGCGCAGCCACCCCGATCTGCTGCGACTGCAGCGCGGCGGTCCGGCCATCTGGATGGCAGTCGAGGACGCCCGCGCGCGCGGCATACGGGACGGCAACCGAGTGCGCATCTGGAACGACCACGGCTCGTCCCGCGTCGTCGCGAAGGTCTCGGCCACCGTGTCGCCGGGCTCGGCCCTCATCGACCACGCCTGGGAGCCGTACCAGTTTCCGGGCTGGCGCAGCGACATGGAGCTGGTCTCCTCGCCCTACAAGCCGCTTCACTTCGTTGGAGACTACGGGCACCTGCGCTACCGGGTCTTCCTGGCGGGGCCGATCCACGTCCCGCGCGGCATTCCGATCGAGATCGAGCTCGATCACGAGGAAGCCGCCGCTCGATCCTCTTCCCTGTGACGGGACCGATCTTCTATGGCTGGTGGATTACGGCGGCCTCCGGCCTCACCCTCCTCATCACGGTCGGGGTCGGCCTGTACACCCCGCCGGTCTTCCTCATACCCCTCCAGGATCACTTCGGCTGGAGCCGGGCCGCCATCGCCGCCGGAACCTCCATCGGTGCGCTCACGACGGGAATCGTTTCGCCCCTGGTCGGCTTCTGGGTGGATCGCTACGGCTCGCGCAGGGTGATCGCTCTCGGAGCTCTCCTCATGGGGTGTGGCTTCGCGCTGTTCGCCGGCATGAGATCGCTCTGGCAGCTGTACGCGATCAACGTAGCCGCCGCGGTTGGCATCGCATGCGCCGCCTGGATTCCGAATCAGACGCTCATCTCGACCTGGTTCCTGCGGAGGAGAGGTCTGGCGATGGGCATGGCCCTTTCGGGGATCGGTTTCGGCGGCCTGGCCATGGCCTATCTCGCCGCACTGCTGATCGCCCGCTTCGATTGGCGTTCGGCTTATGTCGGGCTGGCATCCCTGATCCTGGTTATCGTCGTGCCGCTCGTTCTGGCCGTCGTACGAAACCGACCCGCGGATCTGGGATTGCGACCGGACGGCGACCCGAGCGCCCTCGGAAGCGATGACTCGACTCAGATCGCGGCCCACGGTGTCGGGAGCGCTGCGTCCGGGCTGGAGCTGGCGGAGTCGGTCCGAACCAGCGCGTTCTGGGTTCTCTCGCTGTGCAATTTCCTGTGGGTCTTCGCCTCCCTCTCCATCGTGGCCCATCTCGTGGCATTCCTGCGCGACCAGGCGTTCGAGCCCCGGTGGGCCGCCGGCGTGCTGGCCCTCACGATCGGGACGAGCGTCGGCGGCCGGCTCATCTTCGGGCTCCTCGCGGACCGTTTTGCCAAGCCGCGCGTCATGTCCCTGGCCTTGATTCTGCTCGCCATGGGAACGCTCTTCCTGTTCAGGATTCAATCCGTCGCAGCGCTACCGGGCTTCGTGATCACGTTCGGCCTGGCATTCGGAGGCTGCGCGGTCCTGATCCCGCTGCTGGTCGGCGAATGTTTCGGGCTGCGAGCCTTCGGCAAGGTCCTCGGCTTGGGCATGATCTCGGCCACGCTCGGCGCGGCCATCGGTCCGATCCTGACCGGCCGCATCTACGACGTCACCGGAAGCTATGGGCTCGCGTTCGTTCTTCACGTCGCGGCGCTTGTGATCGCCTCTGTCGGCATGTACTTCCTGCGTGCGCCGCGAGTGTCGGTGTCATGAGTTCCACCTGGTCTTCGAGGTCGAGCTCGCGGAGCACCGAGATGCAGCGGCTCTCTCGAGCCGGGGCGTGGATGACGGGCCACATCTCGTAGGTGAACCCGTTCTTGGAGATCACCATCGCCTTGCCGCCGGCC
>DAOVBF010000009.1 GCA_030673955.1 Deltaproteobacteria bacterium | reverse complement strand
GTCGCTCAAGGTTCTCGCGCGCCAGGGCCAGCGCCGCCCTCGAGCAGTCCACGGCAACGAACCGAGCGCGCGGGAGCTCCAGCGCAATCGCGCCCGTGACGGCGCCTGAGCCGATCCCGATCTCGGCGACGCGTTCCGGTGCGAGCGCCACCGCCGCCTCGACCAGCGCCTCCGTCTCGGGGCGAGGGATGAGCACGTCCGGGGTGACCCGGAAAGCCCTCGACCAGAACTCGCGAACGCCGATCAGGTACGCGATCGGCACGCGCTGACGCGCGCGCTTCTCGACCAGATCCCGGTAGCGCGCGCGATCGGTCGCACCCACCGGCTGAACCCGGCCCAGGTAGAGATCCACCCGCTCCACGTCCATCACGTGCGCGAGCAAGAGCTCCGCGTCGAGCCGGGCCTGCGGCACCCCGTGCCGGCGGAGGTAGCCGCTGGTCGAACTCACGAGCTCCCGTGGCGTCACGCCCTTGCCTCCGCCTGAAGCCGATCCGCGGCCTGCTCGACCAACTCCTCCAGCTCCCCCTCCAGGATGCGGTCCAGTTTGTGCAGCGTCAGGTTCATCCGGTGGTCCGTGACGCGGTTCTGGGGGAAGTTGTAGGTGCGGATCCGCTCGCTGCGCTCCCCCGTGCCGATTTGGCCCCGGCGCTCCTGGGCGCGCTCCTCCCGCTGGCGGCGCTGCTCCTGGTCGTAGAGCCGCGAGCGCAGGATCCGAAGCGCGCGGGCCTTGTTCTTGTGCTGCGACTTCTCGTCCTGGCAGGTGACCACCAGCCCGCTCGGCAAATGCGTGATGCGTACGGCCGAATCGGTGGTGTTCACGCTCTGTCCCCCAGGCCCCGAGCTGCGGAACACGTCGACCCGAAGATCCCTCTCCTGATTGATCTGAAGGTCCACCTCCTCGGCCTCGGGCAGGACCGCGACGGTCACGGTGGAGGTGTGGATGCGGCCCGCCGACTCGGTGACCGGAACCCGCTGCACGCGGTGCACGCCGCTCTCGTGCCGGAGACGAGGGTAGACCCGCTTGCCCATGATCGTGGCGATGGCCTCCTTCACGCCCCCTGTGCCGGTCGAGGAAAGGGAGAGCAGCTCCACCTTCCAGTCTTGCCGCTCCGCGAAGCGTGTGTACATGCGCAGCAGGTCCCCCGCAAAAAGCGCCGCCTCCTCCCCTCCGGTCCCCGCGCGAAGCTCGAGCACGACGTTCTTGTCGTCGTCGGGATCCTGCGGCAGGAGGAGCCGCTTGAGCTCCGCCTCGATCTCGGCGAGCTCTGCTTTCAGCGTCGCGAGCTCGGTACTGGCGAGCTCTCGAATCCCGGAGTCCGCATCGGAAAGCAGCTCCTCGTTCTCCCGGAGCGCCTGCTGGGTCTGCTTCCAGCGCCGATACGCCTCGACCGTCTCCCGCAGCACCCCCATCTCCTGGCCGGTCTCACGCAGCTGGGTCGGAGTCAGGGCGAGCTTCGGCCGTGCGAGGAATTCCTCGAGCTCCTGATAGCGGGAGGCCATCTCTTCCAGGCGGTCAAACATAACGGCGCTCTCCGTGGAAAGGCGGGTCGGCCGCGTGCGCCGCGCTACACGCAGCGAATCCGAGGCGAGGCTAGTGATGCGAGGAGGTCGAAACCGGTTGGCCGGGCAGCAGGCGCATCAGCGCTTCTCGTAGCGCCGTCGGAAGCGCTCCACTTTTCCGGCGGCGTCCACGATCTTCTGCTTGCCGGTATAGAACGGATGGCAGGCGGAGCAGATCTCCACGCGAATCTCACTCGCGGTCGAGCGGGTGACGAACTCGTTCCCACACGCACAGTGCACGGTGGCCACCTGGTACTGCGGGTGAATCTCCGGCTTCATGAGGAAAACTAGCCTAGCTCAGGCCTCCGACCGCCACAAGGACGCGTCACGCGGGTCCCCGGCTGGGGCAGGTCCCGGGCGCGGGCGGGTCCCCGGCGCGGGCGGGACCCGGCTTGGGCCCCGGATCATTGGTTCATCGAGGCGAGGAACTCCTCGTTGCCGTCGGTGGCCTTCATCTTCTCGATCAGGAACTCCATACAATCGACCGTGTTGAGCGGGTCGAGCACCTTGCGCAGGATCCAGATCTTGTTGACCGTCGCCTCGTCCAGGAGCAGCTCCTCGCGCCGGGTCGAACTGCGGTTCAGCTCGATCGCGGGGAAGGTCCGGCGGTCGGACAGCTTGCGATCCAGATGAATCTCGCAGTTCCCGGTTCCCTTGAACTCCTCATAGATGACCTCGTCCATGCGCGATCCGGTATCGACGAGTGCCGTCCCGATGATCGTGAGGCTGCCACCCTCCTCGATATTCCGAGCCGCACCGAAGAAGCGCTTCGGCTTGTGCAGCGCGTTCGCATCCACACCGCCCGAGAGAATCTTCCCGGAATGGGGGATGACGGTGTTGTGGGCGCGCGCGAGACGCGTGATGGAATCCAAAAGGATGACGACGTCGCGCTGGTGCTCGACGAGTCGGCGCGCCTTCTCGATCACCATGTCGGAGACCTGAACATGGCGTTGCGCAGGCTCATCGAAGGGGGAGGACACGACCTCCGCCTTCACGTTGCGCTGAAAGTCGGTTACCTCTTCGGGTCGCTCGTCGATCAGGAGAACGATGACGTACGCCTCCGGGTGCTTCTTCCCGACCGCGTTGGCGATGTCCTGGAGCAGCATGGTCTTGCCGGCCTTCGGCGGGGAGACGATCAGCGCGCGCTGGCCCTTCCCGATGGGAGCAATCAAATCAATGATGCGCGTGGTCAGCTGCTTCGGATCCACCTCCAGGTGGAAGCGCTCCTCCGGATAGAGGGGCGTGAGCGAGTCGAAGTGGATCTTCTGTTTGGCGACCTCGGGCGCCTCGTAGTTGATCTCGTTCACCTTGAGCAACGCGAAGTAGCGTTCGCCTTCCTTGGGCGGGCGGATCTGGCCGGACACCGTATCGCCCGTTCTCAGGTTGAAGCGGCGGATCTGGGAAGGTGACACGTAGATGTCATCCGGCCCGGGGAGGTAATTCGACCCGGGCGAACGCAGAAACCCGTAGCCATCCGGCAGCCTCTCCAGGACGCCGTCCCCGTAGATCTCGCCGTTGTCTCGAGTCTCAGCCTGCAGCAGCTCGAAAATCAGGTCCTGCTTGGCCATACCCGCCTGGCCTTCAATCCCGCGCTCAACGGCCAGCTCAGCCAGGGTGGTCACGTTTTTTTGCTTCAGTTCCGAGAGGTTCATCCGCGCTCCTTCAACAGGGTGTAGGTACCGGGGAGAGGGTCCCCGGAGGTCCGCTGGTCCATGCTGGCTGGGTCGTGTAGTGGGTCATTTAGGGGTTCGGGAATTCGGTCCAATAAGTTGAGCAGCATCGCGCTTTTGAGATTCGTAATCGAATTGGGGGCTGGGATCGGTACTCAACCATCCCAAATGGGCGAAGGCGGGTGTGCGCTCTTCTCGGTGAAGTAAATGAAACGGTAGACCACCTGCGGCTCCTGTCAAGGGAGCGGCATGCGCACGAAGTGCACCATGCGTGCACCGGATCCATCCCGTCGATGGCTGGCGTAGAGAGTGGACTCGCACGCAGTGCAGCCTCCCACGCGCAGGATTCGCTCGGCTCGCAGGCCAGCCCGCAAGAGCTGCAGGCGGTTCAGCGCGAAGAGATCGAGCATGTAGTGGTCCCCGCCTCGGGGGGACGGAGAGAAGACGGCAGCGTCGGGGATGGCCGCACGCACCGGCCCATCCACCTCGTAGCAGCAAGACCCGACGTGGGGCCCGATCACAGCCATGAGCACTGCGGGGTCCCGCTTGATGGAACATGCGAGTTCAGCCACGCCAAGTTCGGAAATTCTCGCCGCGCTGCCTCGCCATCCCGCGTGAATGGCGGCGACCGCGCGTCGCATAGGATCGACAAGCAAGACAGGAACGCAATCGGCGGTGCGAATCCCGACAGCAAGGCCGGGCTCCTGCGTCCACAATGCGTCGGCCCGTGCGTCGGGGTCCACGGGGGGAACGCGCAGCATGACACTCCCGTGAACCTGTTTGGCGAGAACGAGCTCGGGAACTTCTACCTCCTCGGAGCGGCGCGTTCCGAAGCCGTGCTCGATGCCGAGGTCCTCGAGGAGGTCGCAGTGCAGAAACGGAGGGATGGTCACCGACGTAGCCGGGCGATGACCGAGGCCAGATCTTCGGGAAGTTCCGAATCGAAACTCAGGCGCTCGTTCGTCTCGGGATGATCGAATCCCAGGTAAGCCGCATGCAGGGCCTGGCGTTTGAGGCCGAGCTCCTCCGTCACCTTGCGGCCCCCGCCGTAGACCGGATCGCCGGCCACGGACAACCCCACCGAGGCAAGGTGCACACGAATCTGATGCGTTCTGCCGGTCTCAGGACGAACTCCGATCAGTGTGAGGTTCTCAAACCGCTCCTCCACCCACCAGTGCGTGACCGCTTGGCGCCCCAGTCTCACGCGCGTGCTGAAGCGCTTGCGGTCCTTGGGGTGGCGCCCGATCGGCGCATCGATGGAGCCACGGTCAACGCGCGGCGTGCCTCGGACCAAGGCCAGGTAGCGGCGCTCAGTCGCGTGCGCCTTGAACTGCTCCGAGAGGCGTCGGTGTGCCAACTCGGTCTTCGCCACGACCAAGAGCCCCGATGTCCCCTTGTCGAGTCGGTGCACGATTCCGGGCCGCAGCACCCCGCCTATGCCAGCGAGCTCGCGGCAGTGGTGAAGCAGGGCATGGACCAGGGTCCCCTCTCGATGGCCGGCCGCAGGATGCACCACCATTCCGGCGCGCTTGTCGACCACGACGAGCTGCGAATCCTCATAGACGATTTCGAGCGGGATGGGCTCCGGCTGGAGCCGGTCGGGTTTCGGATCGGGCACATGGCCCTGAACACGCTCGCCCACCCGCAGGCGGTGCGCCGGCTTCACCTGGGCGCCCGAAACGGTAACGGCACCCTGCTCGATCAACCGACGAGCCGCGGCACGCGAGAGCTTCGGCTCGATCTCGGCCAGGGCCACATCCAGCCGCTTTCCGGCGAGCGGCTCCGTCACGTCGAATTGAAAGCTCACCAGATGGAGGTGCTCACCCTTCGATTTCCAGCAACGAGCACGTCGACGAGCGCGAAGTTGAAAATACGTTCCGCATCGAGCAACGTCGGGTCGACGCGCTGTTGATAGAAGACGCGGGCCTGCTCGATCTCGCCCTGCAAGCGCTCGAAGAGATCATCCTTCTCGAGACCGATTCGGACCTGATCGCCCCCATACACCACGATATCAGAGCAGAGCACGCGCGCCATGCGACGGGCGCGTTCCGGGTCGCGAATCTTCTCCACTACGACGATCTCCGACCGCTCTGGTGATAGCGTTGCATGTAGCTCTCCGTAACCTGCCGCGGGTCGAGTTTCAAGCACTGCGCGAAGACCCTCAGGAAGCCTTTCAGGTAGACGGGCGCAGGAAGATCATCATAGCGGTTAGCTTCGATGAACTGTAGATATAATTCGCTGACCTTCGTGAGCACCGAGATCTCCTCGAGCTCGACACCGCGGCTCATGCGGATTCGGCGCAGCACCGGACCGTCATAAACCTCGTCCTCCGGCTCCACGGGCTCATGCAGATCGAACTCAACCTGCGTAAAAGGGGGCGCGCTCGGCGCTCGTGCAGCGGGTGGTGAGGGCGCAGGGGGGGGCGCCGGTTCGCGCGGCGGGCGCGGCCGATCACCGAGCTGCTCGCGCCGCAGGCGGGCGTCGTACTCGCGTCGGAGCCTCGCCTGCGAGAGCACCGCGTAGGCCTCCTCGACCCGGCGCAGGATCTCGGTGTTCTCTTCCTCAGAGAAGACCGAGTAGGTCGCCGCGGAAGTCGGCTGGTAGGTGGCGCGCGCGATGCGGTAGGCGCGTTCGATGGACTGGAGGGTCGCATCCTGAGGAACCTCCAGGGTCTCGTAGAAATTCTGATCCATCAAGGGTCGCATGAGTCAAGTCCCCAACATCTTACTCACAATGCGGCGGACATAGAGTGCCGCATCGGACTGGGGATACGCCAGCACCAGGGGGCGACACTCCTTCATCGACCGCCAGACAGAGTCGTCGAAGTTGATGTAGCCGACGTACTCCACATCGATTCCGAAAAACTTCCGACAGACGCTGCGGATCGAGAAGCCCAACTTGACCTCTTCGCTGTTCCTCACCTGGTTCACCACGAGACGTGGACGGAATTCGTGCAGCACCTGCCGGAACCTGGACCCTTCATCCCCGTCGATACGGTCGATTTCCTGCAACAGGTCGATCGGTGTCCGGATCCCACACTCATTCCGCCGGTCCATGGCGTCACGCACGAGATCTCGGATGGGCGAAGTACTCATGGCCCGCGCGAGTCGCCGGTAGAAGGCGCCCCGCAGGAACGCGTACACGTTCTCGATCGAGGTCGGCTCGGGCGTCGCCATGAGCACCCCCTCATCCGTCTCCAGGAAGAAGTCCAACGTCGCGCGGCTTGCGCCCGCCGCCAAATCGAAGACCACGATATCCACAGGGAGCTCGCTCACCGCCTGGAAGAGGTGCTCGCGCTGCTCGCGGCTCGTCTCCGCGGTGCCCGTGTGTCCCAGCGTACCCATGATGAGCCGCAGGCCCGGGACGGGCGTCTCAATCGCGGCCTTCTCGAGGTCGACGACGCGGTCCTGCAGGTAGTCCGAAAGGTTCACACGGTCGCCGCTGCGCATCCCCAGGCAGGTATGCAGGTTCGCTCCGCCGAGATCCGCGTCAACCAGCAGCACGCGGCAGCCCGTGCGGGCAGCCACCGTCGCCAGGTTAACCGCGAGAAAGCTCTTTCCGATACCGCCCTTGCCGCCGCCGATCGCCCAGATTCGCCGGGCGGGCCCCGGCCTGTCACCCAAGCCAGTGTCGCCGCAGTGCGGAACCGCGGCGCGCCGCCTAATACTCAACCAGCTCGGCGTTCCAGTAAGACGCATCGACGACACTCAGGAATGGCCTCCACTCGGGGTGGCCTTCACGACCGCCCAACACACCCAGGACCGGCGTCCAGCGCGGCTTGGTGGGCCTTCGTATCAAGCGCATCCCCGCTTGCACGGGCGTCCGTCCACCTTTGCGTCGATTGCAGTCCCGGCAACAGCAGACGACGTTCTCCCACGTGCTCCGCCCGCCCTGGGAACGAGGCACGACGTGGTCGAGATTGAGCTTCGAGCGCGCCATCCGCTGGCCACAGTACAGACAGGTATTCGCATCGCGCGCGTAGATGTTTACACGGCTGAAGCGCACGTGCCGCTTGGGCACCCAGTCAAAAGCTGCCAAGAGAATGACGCGAGGCACTCGAATCAGACCCCCCACGATCCCGGTCGCGTCGTCCCCCACGCGCACCCTGAGCCCCCGCCAGGAATCGAAGTCAAAAGTCTGGTACTGCTCGTTTACGGCCTTCGCGATGCCCTGATACAGCAGACAATACGCTCTCCGAACCGACGTCACGTGGATCGGGAGATAAGAGCGGTTCAGGACCAGAACAGGCGCGTCCAGCACGGAAAAAACTTAGCCCCTTCAAGAAGTTCGATCAATCTAAGACCGATGCAAATGCCGCAACAACGGCGTCTAACTCCGCATCCGCTAGTGTTCTCGGATCGAGCAGCACCGCATCCTTGTGCACGCGCACTAGCACGGGTGGATCGGCTCGACGCAGCCTGCACACCAGCTGCTCGGCCGATCCGTCCGGCTCGAGCCGTACCACCGGCCCGTTGAGCTCGAGCTCCGGCAGGGTTCCGCCACCGACAACGGAGCCCTGCAACTCCACTGAGACCTGCGGCCAGCCCTGCCTCGCGAGCGCCTTCGCGAGCTGCTCGGCGCGAGCCTGCAGCTCCGCCTGCGGGGCAAGCAGCATCCGGAGCACCGGAAGACTTTCCTGCCCACGCCCTGCCAACAAGGTCTGGAGGGTCCAGGCAAGCGACGCCAACGTGAGCTTGTCGACCCGCAGCGCGCGGGCCAGCGGGCTCCGCTGCATGCGTTCGACCAGCTCCCGGTTTCCGAGGACGATCCCAGCCTGTGGCCCGCCCAGCAACTTGTCGCCGCTGAAGAGCACCAGATCCGCGCCCTCCCGCAGCCCCGTCCACGCCTCGCTCTCCGGGATCCCGTAGGGCCGCAGGTCAACAAAGGTTCCGCTGCCGCGGTCGTCGACGAGTGGCACCCCCCGCTCGCGCGCGAGGGGCGCCAGCTCGCGCAGGGTCGCTTCACAAGTGAAGCCGTGGATCTCGAAGTTGCTGCGGTGCACCTTGAGTATGAGGCCCGTGTCGGGACCGATCGCCTCGCGGTAATCGCTCAGGTAGGTGCGGTTAGTGGTACCGACTTCGCGCAGACGCGCCCGGCTCGACCCCAGGATCTCAGGCAGACGAAAGGAGCCCCCAATCTCGATCAGCTCGCCACGCGAGAGGACAACCTCTCGGCCCGCCGCCAGCGCGTCCACCGCGAGGAGCACCGCGGCCGCATTGTTGTTGACCACGAGCGCCCCCTCGGCCCCGGACAGCAGACGGAGCAGCTCGCTCACGCGGACGAGCCGCGAGCCGCGCTCACCGGTCTCCAGATCCAGCTCCAGATCGCCATAGCTGGCCGCTGCTGCCGCTGCCGCATGCGCCGCGTCCCGTGCCAGGGGCGCACGGCCCCAATTCGTGTGGAGCACCACGCCCGTTGCGTTCAGGACGCGCCGAGGAAAGGGACGCTCGAGGCGCCGGGCAAGCTCGCTCGCGCGCTCGGCCAGGGCGTCGAGATCGACATCGAGGTTCTCCGAGCCGGCGAGCATGGCCGCTCGTGTGGACTCCAGGACACTCCGTACCGCCGCCAGAAGGCTCCAGCGGGCCAATCCGGTGCCCTCCCCCGCGCGCTCAACCAGCTGATCCACCGCCGGAAGTTGGCGAAAACGTGCATTGACCCCATCCGCTTGGTCCACTACGGTGTCCCTAACCAAGAAAGCTGCTGCTCGAGCAGGGGTCCCAGTTTACCGGATTCCCGAGCGGCGGACGGGGCGCCACACGAAGCGTCCAGGAGGCTCTCCTGGAGGCTCTGTGGGGAGATGCCCCGCTTACATTTTTAGCGAAATATGCAGTCAGCAATCTCCGTACCGATCATCACACCACCCGACCCGACGCCCCCTGCGTTTTGCAGCGACTCGCTCCGCGGGGCCCGCCAGGTTGTGGACGAACACCCGAAAGGGGTTGAGAATGCGAAACGAGATTCTCGTGAACGCGGGCCCGCGCGAAACGCGGGTCGCGGTTCGCGAGTCGGACCAGGCCGTAGAACTCTACATCGAACGCAGCACGGAACGCGGCGTCGGGGGAGGCATCTACAAGGGTAGGGTCACGCGAGTCCTGCCGGGGATGCAGGCCGCGTTTGTGGACATCGGACTCGAGCGCGCCGGATTCCTGTACGTCGCGGACTACCGCGCGGATCTCGACGACGTCGACCTGGAGGACGACGAGTCCAACGATCGACGCCGAGCGGGAACAGCGCAGCGGGGCATAACCCCCCAAATCCAGGACCTGCTCGAGGAGGGGCATGAGGTCCTGGTGCAAGTGGCCAAAGAGCCGCTCGGCACCAAGGGCGCACGGATCACCTCGCGCGTCTCGCTGGCCGGCCGCCACCTGGTCCTGATGCCGTTCGTACAGCGGGTGGGTGTCTCGCGCCGCATCGAGAGTGACCGCGAGCGGCGAAGGCTCAGGGCCATCGTGGAGAAGCTCCGGCCAAGGGAGCTGGGCTTCATCGTGCGAACGGTCTCCCACGGGGTGAGCGAGGCCGATATCAAGGCCGATATCGAGTACCTCACCGACCGCTGGGCACAGATCCAGAAGAGGCGGGAGGAGCTCACCGAGATCCCGGCCCGCGTCTACGAGGAGCCACCCCTGCACCTGCGGGTCCTGCGCGACCTCACCACCCATGAGACCAAGCAAGTCATCGTCGATGACGCCGACGCCTACGGCGAGATGCAGGAGTTCGTGAACCGCTTCATGGCGGCTCCGCGCCCCAAGATCGTGCACTACAAAGGCGACCAGCCGCTCTTTGACGCCCATCGGATCGAAGCGCAGATCGAGGAGGCGCTCGGGGTCAAGGTGTGGCTCAAGTCGGGGGGCTACCTGGTCATCAATCAGTCCGAGGCCCTCACCGCGATCGATGTGAATACCGGCCGCTTCACGGGTGGGAAGAGCCGAAACCTCGAAGAGACCATTCTCAAGACCAATCTCGAGGCCGTGCGGGAGATCGTCCACCAGATCCGCTTACGCAACATCGGGGGGCTCATCATCCTCGATCTGATCGATATGGAGCTCGCCGCGAATCGCGAGAAGGTCTACCGCGCGCAGCTGGACGCGCTGCGCGAGGACAAGACGAAGGTCAATCTGCTCAAGATCTCCGAGCTGGGCCTGATCGAGATGACTCGTAAGCGCACGCGCGAGAACCTCGTCCAGCAACTCTGCGAGCCCTGTCCGGACTGTGAGGGTCGAGGCTACATCCAGTCGGGCCGGACCATCTGCCACAAGATCTTCCGTGAGCTACCGAAGGCTGCGGGCCATCTGATCGGCGAGAAGTTCCTGCTCAAGGCCCACCCGGACGTGATCGCGCTTCTCGAAGGCGGGGAGAGAGAGTCCCTCCAGAAGGTGGAGAACAAGATTGGGCGCAATGTCATGCTCCTCGCAGTGTCCAGCTTCCACCACGAGCAATTCGAGATCACGACGACGTCATGAGCGTACTCATTCGGAAGGCCGGCCGGCGTGATCTCGAACCCATCCAGGGGCTATGGCAGAGCCTGCGCGAACTCCAGGCCAAGGTCGATCCGCGGCTCACACCCAGCAAGGACGGGCCGCAGGTCGTACGAGAGCACCGCGAGGTCATCCTCGCCGATCCGCGAACCGCCTTTTTTGTGGCGGAGGAGCAGGGAAAGATCCTGGGATACCTGCACGCACAGATCGAGACCAACGATCCGATCTACGAGCCGCCCAAGTTCGGAATGATCGTGGACCTGGTGGTTCGCGAGGACCGCCGCCGCGAGGGAATCGGCTCGCGCCTGCTGGAGTATTGCAAGGAGTGGTTCGGCTCCCACGGGCTCACCGAGTACCGTGTTGCGGTTCCCGTTGAGCAGCCCGACGCGCAGCGCTTTTTCGCTCGCACGGGCGCCCCTCCGCTCCTGGTCACGCACAGGGCCGAGCTGGAAGACTCATAACAAGCGGGTCCCGGCGCAAGGCGGCTTGCGCCACCCGCACTCCGCTCGCCTTCGGCTCGCTGCGCGCCGCACCGACGTGCGGCTTGCGCCAGGGACTCGGGCGGAAGAGTCCCCCTTCGGACCTTCGCTGCGCTCTCTGACGGTCCTCCGGGAGACTCTTCCGCACCCAAGGCACGTACAGGTCTGGTGGCAACGGACGGGCAACGCCCGCCTGCCG
>DAOVBF010000136.1 GCA_030673955.1 Deltaproteobacteria bacterium | reverse complement strand
TCGATCTCGGCGAAGCTCACCTCTTCGAAGATGGAGCGCAGGTTCTTGGGCTGGAGGATGGGCGTGAACACACCCCGCGTGACCCGCGCTATCTCGACCACCACGACGGGTTCCCTGAGTGCGTCCTTTCCGATCGCGTAGGTATCGATGCGAATGCCGAGCTTCGCGGCCCGCACGGCCTTCGCGATCGCCATTCGGGCGTTGTGGATGGTCGAGTTGAGGAGCGGCAGGGTCGGGCGACCATCCGTGAGAAGGAGCATGATGCGTCGCGCGTCCTCGCGTCGCTCGCTGTAGGCGCTGCGAAGACCCAGGAGCTCGACCGTCCCGAGGTCGACCGCACTGACCATGTTGGTCATCCCGTTCGGTCCGATGGAGAGGATCTCATCCAGGCCGCGGCGCACCTTTTCGTAGTTGGAGGTGAGGGGAACCTGGGTATACGCGTCGGGGGTGAGCGCGTCATGGTCGCCCGAGAACCCCACGACGCCCACGCGCGTCGTGCGTGGGTCGAGCTGATCCAGCAGAATCTTGACGGCGGCTACCTCGGCCGCCAAGACACTGTCCCCATGGTCGGTGTTCGGGAGCGGTAGGATCTTGCCGAGCACGGAGAGGAATTGCTCGCCCTGACGATGACCGATCTTCCCGTCCCCATCGATGTCCGCACCCGAGGGAGCGGAGGTGCTCTCGGATGCGTCGATCACGAAAATGATGTCGAAAGGTTGGAATTCGCCGAAGAGCGCCAGCGCCTTTCCGGAGAGGAACGCCATCCCCCCCGGATCCCCGATCACCGCGTCCGGCTCGGGTGTGTCGATCGTGAGCAGCAGACGCGATTGATCCGCGGCCGCAGTCGTCGCCCACACCAAGCAGAGCAGCCCGAGCAGACGCTGGCGCAGGCGGGTCCCCGTCATGTCTCGGGGTAAGGGTTCGAGAGCGCCAGGATCACCTTTCCGGGCTCAGCCCGGATCATGGCTCGGCGAATCCAGACGTTCTTCTCACTCTGTGACACGAGTGGGATGACCTCGGGGAACTGATCAGCGCCGACAAAGACTAGAGGATCGACGACATGGCTGCTACGCTGGCGCTTCGGGGGGTGCGATGGCGGACGCGTCGCAAAACAACCGATCCGTGGAGCGCGTTAGTGGCGATGCGCTTCGCGCCTGGCTGCGCGTTCCCGCTGGGCTCTCCCTTCCGGCTTGGGCCCAGACACGGCTCGAAGGGAGTGTTCTTGCAGAGCTGCAGGCGCGCGAGGGAACAAAGCTCGAGAACGTGGTCTTCGGTATTGTCGACCTCGAGACCACGGGGCTGGCAGCTCGTCGCGATCGGATCTTGGAGATCGGGCTGGTGGTGCAGTGTGGCGGACGCGTGCTCGACCACTATGCGACGTTGATCGATGTGGAGGTGCCGATCCCCCGCTTCATCACGAGGCTCACGGGAATCGACGCGCGAGACACCGCGGAGGCCCCCAGCCAGGCCGACGCCCTGGTCGGCTTTGCACGGGTCTTGCGTCAGCAGCGGGTCGACGTGCTCGTGGCGCACAACGCGCCCTTCGACCGGGCCTTCCTGGAATGGGCCTGGACCCAGCACGGCCATACCTCCGCGTTGCCCCCCTTCCTGTGCTCGCTTCGTCTCGCCCGAAGGTGGGTGCGTGCGAGATCCTACGGGCTCGATGTGCTCGCGGAGCAGCTTCGCCTTCCTGTGCGTACCCGCCATCGTGCGCTCGGGGATGCGGAGATAACCGCCTCTCTCTGGCAGGAGCTTCTTCAGCGGGGTCGCCTGCACGGGGTGCATACTCTCGAAGCGCTGCAAGGAATCGCTGCGGTCGGCGACTCGCGTGCTGGGGGGCGGCGGGTTCGTGTGGTCGACGATCGGTCAACGATTGGATAGGCTGCGCTCTTGCCTCGACGATACGAGAAAACGAAGATGAAGGTCGCACTACTCGTGCTCCTGGGGGTCGGGATTCTCACGGCGGCGCATGCGTCGGATGTGGCGCCCGATGACCGCTTTGACGTCGTTGTCATCGATCCCGGGCACGGTGGCGCGGACTTCGGTGCGCGCGGAGCTTCGGGGATTCTCGAGAAGAACGTGGTGATGCAGATCGCGCGCCGCATCAGGACATCGCTCACGGCGCTCGGGCTCAGGGTCGTGTTCACCCGGGAAGACGACCGGTTCGTCACCCTGGCCGAGCGTGCGGAGATCGCCAACCGTGCCCAAGGCGACCTCTTCCTCTCCATTCACGCCAACTCGGCCGAGGACCGTGAGGCGCGGGGCCCCGAGACCTACTTTCTGTCGCTCAAAGCCAGCGATGAAGAGGCCATGCGCGTGGCGCTGACGGAGAACGAGGTCTTCGGCCGGGAGGCGGCCGTGCCGGACAGCGACGACATCGTGGCCGGGATCCTGGGAGACCTGATCCTGTCGGACCACATGCGCGGCTCGAGCGAGATCGCGACGGCGATCCAGCGCAATCTGAGGCAGCTGAACGGGGCGAGCCGCGGAGTGAAGCAGGCCCCGTTCGTGGTCCTCATGGGGGTCAACATGCCGGCGGCGCTGGTCGAGATCGGGTTTCTCACGAACGCGGAGGAGGCGCGGAAGCTCCGAACGAGAGAGTATCGAGCGGCGATTGCCGATGCGGTGGCGCGAGCGGTCCGGAGCTACCGCGACGCCCGGCAGCGTATAGCGGGAGAGGGGGCCGCACGGTGAGTCGGGCGGACGGGCGCAGCGCGGATGCGCTTCGCGACGTCGAGATTCAGGTGGGCTTCGTTGAGAATCCCACGGGCTCGGCGTTGATCCGCGCCGGGCGCACAATGGTGCTTTGCACGGTTCATCTGGCCGACCAGGTGCCCAGTTTTCTGCGTGGAACGAGCCGCGGGTGGGTCACGGCGGAATACTCGCTGCTGCCGGGCTCCACGGACACGCGCTCGGAGCGCGAGGCCGCGCGCGGGAAGCTCTCGGGGCGGACCCAGGAGATCCAGCGCCTGATCGGTCGGTCGCTGCGTGCCATCACCGACATGGAGGTGCTCGGGGAGCGTTGCCTCTATGTGGATTGCGACGTCTTGCAGGCTGACGGTGGCACCCGGACCGCCGCCATCACCGGCAGCTACGTGGCGCTCGCTGCGGCGTGCGAGCGCCTGGTGGAACGCGACTACTTTCGGCGCAATCCCCTGCGGGACTCGGTGGCTGCCATATCGATCGGGATCCTGGGGGACGAAGTGCTCCTGGACCTCAGCTATGAGGAGGACGCGCGCGCCGAGGTCGACATGAATGTTGTCCAGACCGGTCACGGTCGGCTCGTGGAGATTCAGGGGACGGGGGAGGCTGGAACCTTTGACCGTGAAGAGCTCGGACGCATGCTCGATCTGGCCGAGAAGGGGATCGCTGAGCTCACCACGCTGCAGAACCGCGCGCTCGGACGGTGAAGCGGCTACTCCTGGCGACGCGCAACGAGGGCAAGGTCCGCGAGCTGCGGGCGCTGCTCGCGAGCGAGCCGATCCAGACCGAGACGCTGGCCACCCATCCGGAAGCCAGCGACGTCGAGGAAAGCGGCAAGACCTTCGACGAGAACGCTCGACTCAAGTCGGCGCACGCCGCGAGGAGCACCGGCTTATGGACGCTTGGTGAGGACTCAGGGCTCGAGGCGGACGCGCTGGACGGCGCCCCGGGTGTGCGCTCAGCGCGCTACGCCGGCGTTCAGGGGGACGCCGCGGCGAACAACGCCAGGCTCATGCGCGAGCTGGCGGGCGTGGAGGATCGGAGAGCGCGCTATGTCTGCGTCGTGGCGCTTGCTAATCCCGATGGCGAGATCGTGGCCACCGCGCGCGGCACCTGCGAGGGCTGGCTCCTCGAAGAGCCGCACGGAAGCGGTGGCTTCGGCTACGATCCTTACTTTGTGCCGGAGAGGGGGGAGTGCACTATGGCGGAGCTCGAGCTGGCCCAGAAGGACGCGATCAGCCACCGGGGCCAGGCCCTCCGATCCTTCATCCCGCTGCTGCGTCTACATCTCTGCCTGGAGGAAGAGCCCTCCGGTTAGTGTCATCGCCGGGCGCGCCCGGGGAGCGCGTGCGTTAGAATCTCCGGCCACTCGGGGCGTAGCGCAGGTGGTAGCGCGTCAGCTTTGGGAGCTGAAGGTCGCCGGTTCAAGTCCGGCCGCCCCGACCAGTATTATCGCGGGCTTACGTTGCTTCTCCCTGCGCCGGTTAGCTTGGCTTTGGCGCTTTTGTGACATTTTGTGGTGCCGTAGAGTCGAGCACATCCACGGCGGACACGGTGGATTCCTTGGGTATCCACCTCGCGTAGCGTTTCGTCGTGCTCTCCTCAGTGTGGCCGAGCCACTCGCTCACCAGCCATCGGGGGGTGCCGTTGGACAGGAGTTCGCTCGCAAAGGTGTCCCGACACCGATGGAAGGGCTTGTTCACCCGTGGTTCTACGGCTGCCTTCTTGAGATAGTTCCTGAACCTCTTGGAGAATTTTCCAGAGAGGTCGGTAATATCTACACTCAACTAACCGGAAGCAGGCGCGTTTTCGCAAGAAGACGCCTCCCGCAAGGTGTGCGGAGGAGATACGCTTCTCCTATGCTCCTCACGTTCTGTTGCGACACCGGTGAATGACTGGGAACTTGCCCAGATCAGCTCACAT
>DAOVBF010000253.1 GCA_030673955.1 Deltaproteobacteria bacterium | reverse complement strand
GACGCGGGGATCGTTCCGCAAGCGCAGCGCGAGCTGCCCATAGCCGACATCGATGGCCATCACCGACGCAGCCCCCCGCTGGAGCAGGCAATCCGTGAAGCCTCCGGTGGAGGCTCCGACGTCGACACAGCGCAGGCCCCGGGGCTCCACGCCGAACGCATCCAGGGCTCCGGCGAGCTTCTCGCCGCCGCGCGATACGTAGGGACTGCGAGCCCGCAGGGTCGGCTGGGCATCCGCGGGGATGAGCATTCCCGGCTTGTCGAGGACGCGGTCCCCGAGACGTACTTCCCCCGCCAGGATCCGTGCCCGCGCGCGGCTGCGGCTCTCCTCGAGTCCCAGCTCCAACACACGCTGATCGACTCGAACCCGCGGACGCGCCACGGCTAGCGCCCGAGCAGTCTCCGCGCAGCGTCCTCGATTCCCGCGGCATTCAGTCCCATCTCGGCGAGGATCTCCGCGGGGGTTCCGTGCTCGATCACCTCGTCACGCACTCCCAACGCGCGCATGGGGACTCGTACCCCATGCGAGGCGAGCAGCGCCAGCACGGCGTCGCCGAAGCCAGCCATCGGGCTGTGCTCCTCAACCACCAGCAGGGCAGCGCAGCGCTGCGCCAGGTCGAGCAGCCAGCTCTCATCCAGAGGCTTCGCGAAGCGCGCGTTGAGCACCGCAGCGCGGATCCCCGCCCCGTCGAGCCGCTCGGCTGCCTCGAGAGCTGGCACCACCATCGAGCCGAACGCCACGATGCCCAGGTCGCTTCCGTCACGCAAGAGCTCCGCCCTCCCGATCTGGAGCGTCTTGATGTCGGGCTCCAGCGGCACGCCCTCTGCGCGTCCGCGCGGGAAACGGATCGCGGCCGGACCGGGGTATTCGATCGCGGTCTTGAGCATGTGACGCAGCTCGTTCTCATCCTTGGGCGCCATCACCAGGATGTTCGGCAGGGTGCGCAGATACGCGATGTCGTAAAGACCCTGGTGCGTGGCGCCGTCCGCGCCCACGATACCGGCCCGATCCAGCACGAGGGTCACGTCCAGGTTCTGCACGCAGACGTCGTGCACGATCTGGTCGTAGGCCCGCTGCAGGAAGGTCGAATAGACCGCGCACACGGGTTTGAGCCCTTCGGTGGCGAGACCGCCGGCGAAGGTCACCGCGTGCTGCTCGGCGATCCCCACATCGTAGAAGCGGTCGGGGAACGCCTGCTCGAAGCGATCCAAACCCGTGCCGCCGGCCATCGCGGCGGTAATACCGACGATGCGCTCGTCGCTCTTCGCTAACTGGATGAGCGCGTCGGAGAAGACGGATGTCCAGCTGGGCGGACCCCCGCTCGACTTCTTCATGGCGCCTGACGGGATCTCGAAGGGCGTCACCCCGTGGTACTTGAGCGGGTCCCCCTGCGCCGGCTCGTAGCCATAGCCCTTCTGCGTCACGCAGTGGATCAGGACCGGGTCCTGGAGACCCTTCATGTCCCGCACGTTGCCGAACGTCTCCACGAGCACGGGGAGGTTGTGGCCGTCGATCGGACCGATGTAGTTGAAACCGAGGCCTTCGAAGAGCAACGCCGGTGAGATGAAAGCCTTGACCGATTGCTCGGCGCGCCGCGCCAGCTCGACGAGCTCGTCACCCGCCCCGGGAACGGACTCGAGTAGCGCGCGCACGCCATGCTTCAGACGCCGTGCCAGGGGGCCCGACCAACGACGCGCCAGGTAGCTCGAGATCGCTCCCACGTTGGGCGAGATCGACATCTTGTTGTCGTTGAGCACGACCACCAGGTTCGTGAGCTTGAGGTAGCCCGCGTTATTGAGCCCCTCGTAGGCCATGCCGGTCGTGAGCGCTCCATCGCCGATCACCGCGATCACGCGCTCCTCCCCGCCGCGGCGCCGGATCGCCTCGGCCACACCGGTCGCAGCGGAAATGGATGTCCCGGCGTGCCCCGCCCCGAAGACGTCATACTCCGATTCCTGTCGGCGCAGGAACTTCCCGAGTCCGTTCCGCTGGCCGATGCTGGGGAACCGCTCGCGGCGCCCCGTGAGCAGCTTGTGCGGGTAGCCCTGATGACCCACATCCCAGATCAGTCGATCGAAGGGCGTGTTGAAGATGCAGTGCAAGGCGACGGCCAGCTCGACGGCACCCAGGCTGGCCGCCAGATGTCCTCCGGTCTTGGAGATCACATCGATGATCTCGCTCCGGAGCGCTTGCGCCACCTCTTCGAGCTGCTCCTGCGGCAGGCACCGAAGATCGGCCGGCAATTGAATCCGATCCAGGATGGAACCCATGATCCCCTACGTTAGCCGTCCAGCGAGGCTCCTGCCCAGACCCCGAAGCGCGCCCGTGTGGGCACCCAAGGGTTCGAGCGCTGTCAGCGCTGCCTCAACCTCCGCCTCGACCCGTGTTCTCACCTCGTCGACGGACAGCACCCGCAGGATCGAGCACTCCGTCGGGTCGGCATCCCGTAAATCGTCGACGAGCTGGAACGCCATGCCGTAGTGATCCGCGAAGCGCTCCAGGGCAACCAGAGATGCGCTGGAAGCCTCGAGCATCCGGCCGGCGCCCCAGACTGCGAAGCGGAATAAGGCTGCTGTCTTGCGCGCATGGATCGAGAGGATCGTAGCGACCTCGACGCTCTCCGATGGGAGGGCCAGATCATCCGCCTGACCACCCACGAGAGCGCGTGAGCCGGCTGCTTCGGCCAAGCGTGCGATCACTCCGGCCGGGGCGGCCTCGTCGGCGAGCCGCAGGAAGGCCTCCGCGAGCAAGGCATCGCCCACCAGGATCGCCGTGGCCTCTCCATAGCGCACGTGGAGTGCGGGCCGGCCCCGGCGCTGCAGAGCGTCATCCATTGCCGGGAGATCGTCGTGCACGAGCGAGTACGCATGAACCAGCTCCACGGCCGCAGCGACGGGCAGCACGCGATCGGGCTCGTCCCCGAGAGCCTCCGCCGCTCCGAAT
>DAOVBF010000230.1 GCA_030673955.1 Deltaproteobacteria bacterium | reverse complement strand
CGCGAGCCGGCTCGCGCGCCCGGCGCAGCCTCGATGTCGAGATCGAGCGCCTGGGCTGGGATGACCTCATGGGCCAAACGGAGTCCCAGCCAACGCCGTAGCGTGCGTCCTGTCAGGTCCTGATTTCGTCGACCAGGCCCCAGCGCCGAGCCGTCGCCGCGTCGAGGCGCAGCCCCGAAAGGGCGAGATACGCGGTGCGCTGGCGTCCGATGCGTCGCGGGATGCTCACCGTTCCTCCCGCGCCCGGCACCAGCCCCATTCCCACCTCGGGGAGCTGGAAGAACGCGTCTTCCGTGGCCACCACGCGGCGGGCGAAGGCCGGCAGCTCGCTGCCGGCGCCTACGCAAGCGCCGTGCACCTCGAACCGCACGCGCTCGGCGCACGCGGCGAGCAGACGCCCGGGGTTGCGGGTCGAGCGGATGCCGTGAGCCGTGGCCGGATCGGGCAGCGTGCCGAATTCGTCGAGATCCCCGCCGCTGCAAAAGGATGGCCCCGCTCCGCTGAGCACCACCTCGCTGATCGACGGATCGCTGACGGCGATCCGGAGCCCTTCCACGAGTGCGTCCCGCATCTCGGCAGAGAAGGCGTTGTGCTTATCCGGTCGGTTGAGCGTGAGCTCGAGCCGATCGTCGTAGCGCCTCACCAGCACGGCGGGCTCGGGATTCACGACCGATTGCGGGTTCGCGGATTGCCCGGCCAGCCACTCCGCAAACTCCGGTCCGCTCTGGAGGGTCGAGTACACGAGCGACTCCGCAATCAGCGCCTCGTGGATATCGAGGCTGGCGCTGTGCCGGAGCAGCTGGACCAGCGCCATCGCCGAGAGCGGCGTACGCCGGATGGCGTCGAGGATCGGTGCAAGCTCCGCCTCCGAGGCGACCACTACATCGAAGTGATCGCGGAGCTGCGCGGCCACAGCTGAGGAAGCATCGGCACTGAGGGCCAGGGAGGGGCACGGGAGCTGCGCCAGGGTTGCCCGCGCGGCAGCAAGCGCCTGGGCCGTCGGTTTCGCGCCGCCGGAGTCGAGGTCTACGACCAGGGACGGATCGCCGGTCAGCACCGAGAAGGCTTCGAGGGCGTAGGGGGATCCCAGCCGCTCCACGGCCTCCGCCAGAGAGACGATCCCGCTCTTCTGTCCCTGGGCTACGACGTGTCTCCTATCAGCTCGCTCCGCACCTTGCGCCGCAGCAGCTTTCCGAGCTCGTTGTACGGAAGCTCGTCGCGGAACTCGATTCTCTGAGGGGTACGAGAGGAACGCAGCCGGTTTTTGACCCAGGCCTGAAGCTCCTGCTCGCTGACGGAACGCCCGGTCTGCGTCACCACGACGGCGGCGACGGCCTCGCCCCACTGCTCATCGGGAATCCCGACAACCGCGGCGTCGGCCACGGCGTCGTGCTCGAGCAGCACGTCCTCGATCTCACCCGGCGACATGTTCTCGCCGCCTCGAACGATGACGTCGTCAACGCGGCCTTCAACAAAGACATAGCCCTCGGCGTCCATCCACCCGCCGTCCCGGGTGAGGAACCAGCCGTCGCGGTCCAAGCTGGCGCCGCGGCCGAGGTACTCGCCCGAGACCTGCTCGCCTCTCACGCAGATCTCACCCCGCTCGTCGGGGCCCAGGATGTTCCCTTCCTCGTCGCGGATCTGAAGCTCGACACTCGGGAGCGCCCGACCCACCGAGATCAGGCGGCGCCGGATTTTCGGGTCGTCGCTCGCGGCGGCCTCCCGATGCTCTTCAGGACCGAGGAGCGTGATGGTCGAGCTCGTCTCCGTGAGCCCGTAGGCTTGGGTGAAGTCGGTAGCCGGAAACAGCTTCATCGCCTTCTCGATCACCGCCTGCGGCATCTTGCCGCCACCGTACGAGAGGGCCCGGAGCTGGGGGAGCGCTACGCCGCCGGTGTCCGCGGCAGTATCGACGATCCGGGCCAGCATGGTGGGCACCAAGAAGGCGTTGGTGACGCGTTCCGATCGAGCCGAGTCCAGCCAGCCCTCGGGTGTGAACTTAGGGAGCTGCACGATGCGTCGCCCCGCGTAGACAGAGCTCGCGATCACCGCAATGCCCGCGACGTGATACGGCGGAACGCTCACCAGCGCAGCTTCCTCCGCGCTGGCCGAGCCGAACTCCACCGAGCCTAGGATGTAGGACACCAGGTGCTTGTGGCGCAGCACCGCGGCCTTGGGAGCCCCGGTGGTGCCGCTGGTAAAAAGCAAAATCGCGATATCGTCGGGGTCCATCGACCAGGTGGCCTCGCCGGCCTGACCGGTGGTGGCTTGCTCGAGGAAGGCTTCACGAACGGCGACGGTCGTGTCGGGCAGACGGGCCAGCCCCTCCACCCGTTCGGCATCGGTCACCAGGTAGGAAGGCGCGATCTGTGTCACCAGCCCCTCGAGCTCCACGCCCGTGAGCCGGTAGTTCAGCGGGACAAAGGGCACGCCCGCCCAGGCGCTGGCGAAAAGTCCGATGGGCACGGCCAGACTGCTCACGTCGAGTACGGCCATCCGCTCGCAACCCGACTTGGAGATCTCCGCTGCAGCGGCGCCAGCGGCAGCGAAGAGCTCCGAGTACGTGAGGGAGGCTTTGTCGCTCTGGACGGCCACCCGCTCGCCGAAGCCCGAGGCAGCCATCTCGAGGAGCATCATCAAATTCATGGGTCAGTCCGAAGATGGCAGCGGCTTCGCTTCCTTCAGTGTGAGCAGGGCCCCGCCGACACCGAGCGAGCCCTCGCCCGGCTTCGTACACAGGAGCTCGAGGTCGCCGGCTTCGCTGACGTAGCGCTTCCCGAGCGCGGTCCCCTTGGCTGCGTCCGGAGAGATCGAGAGCCCCTCCGGCGGCTGCTCGGCCACGTCGATCATCGGCACACCACCGCACGTGACCTCTACGTCGCCTCCAGGCGCTGCGATCACCATCGCCTCGGTGGTGCAGACCGCGCTGCGCAGTCGAGAGCCTGTCTTGAGCTGGGCCATGGCTTTCCGTACCTCCCGGGACCAATGATACCATGCTCTCCCTTGACTCCCATGCGGCGCGAGACCGGCGCGTCGTGGGGTGTGGTGCGTCGGCGAGACGGGCCAGGGCGGATGTGCTCGATTGGAGATATCATGCTCGTATGGCGCCCCGATCGTCGATGTCGCTAGCGTCCCGCTCGGCACTCTCGAGTGGATACGTGTCGGAGTTCGCGAACCAGGGTCCCACCCTCGCCAACGCCCCGTTGGACGGGCAGGAGTACCGTGTGGCCGGTTCGGGAGTGAGTACCGACTACGCTGCAGCGCTGCTCGAAACACTCGGCGGCAGCGTTGCGCGTTCGCCCGGCGACCACGATCCGCACCCAGCCATCGAGTGGGCCCGCTCGGGATCGATGGCGCTGACCGGGCCGGCCG
>DAOVBF010000012.1 GCA_030673955.1 Deltaproteobacteria bacterium | reverse complement strand
GCATCCGCCCATCTCCACCGAGGGCTGGACGTCCGCCGACCTCGATCGCGAGATCGAGAAGATCCACGAGCTATACACCTCGGCCTTGGACTCTTAAGCCCGAGCCAGCGCGGACCGGGGCCCGCGACCGCAAGCCGCACGTGAGTGCGGCGCGCAGTGAGGCGAAGCCGAACGAAGAACGGGTGGGCGCGGCCGCCCGCGCCCGGGACCCGGTAGACCAGGGCCGCCTCCCGCACCAACTGCGCCAACCTCTCGACCCAGGCGGGATGCGCGTTGAGGCAGGGGACGAGTAGGAGTTCCTCGCCGCCGAGCTCGCGCCATTGCGTACGCGCACGAATGCCGATCTCCTCGAGCGTCTCCACGCAGTCCGCCACGAAGGAGGGGCAGAGCACGGCCAGGCGCCGGATACCTCTGGCAGCGAGCTGGGGCAGAACGACGTCTGTGTGGGGTCTGATCCAGGGCGTTCTGCCGAGTCGGGACTGGAAGGCGAGATCGTAATCGTCGGGTGAAAGCTCCAGCGCGGCGGCCAGGGCACGCGATGTCGCGAAGCATTGTGCGCGGTAGCAGGAGCGGTTCGTGGCGCTGATCGTCTCACAACAGTCGGGTGTCTCCAGACAGTGCCGGCCCGCTGTGTCGCTCTTCCGAATCTGTCGCTCGGGCAGACCGTGATAGCTCAGGAGCACATAATCGGGACGGAACGCGTCGAGCCTCGGCTTTGCGCCGGCCGCGAGGGCGGAGATGAAGCCGGGGTGCGCGTAGAATGGGCCAAGCGTCTGGACACTGGGAACGTCCCAGGACGCTGCAGCGAGACGGAAAACCTCCGCGAGTGTGGACTCCGTCGAGGCCGCCGCGTACTGGGGATAGAGCGGTACGACGATGATCTTCTCAACCCTCGTTTCCGCGAGGCGTTCAAGCGCCTCCGCAACGGACGGTGTGCCGTAGCGCATGCCGAGCTCGACTGCAAAGCCAGGTCCGAGGCTCTTCGCGACGCCGTCGCGCAGCGCCCGACTGTGCACGAGCAGGGGTGAGCCCTCCTCCGACCAGATCTGCGTGTAGGCGGCCGCGCTCTTTCGGGGACGGAAGGGCAGAATGACCAGGTTGAGCAGCAGCCAACGTGCAGCGCGTGGGATATCGAGTACACGCGGGTCGCTCAGGAACTCCCGCAGGTAGCGGCGGACATCGCCTACGCGAGGCGAACTCGGGCTGCCCAGATTCACCAGCAGCACGCCCCGTGGTGACCTCTCTTGCGGCACGTCGAGTGTCCTCCGCTTCCGTCAGCTCGAGGGCAAGAGAATAGGCTTCCCGACGAGCAACACGCCCGGCTGTAGAAATCCCCCCTCGGCCATCTCCACTCCTCCTTGCCAACCCCCGGCGCAGCATATCATGCAAAAGGGGTTAAGATAGGAGGCTCATCAGGAGGTGACCATGGAGCGATTTCTCAAAGCATACTCGGACTACATCTACGCCATCATGCGCATCGTGATTGGCTTGCTGTTTGCGTGCCATGGCGCACAGAAGCTGCTCGGAGTCTTCGGGGGGACAACCCCGCCCGCCCTGAGCCAGATGTGGATCGGTGGCGTGATCGAGCTGGTGGGCGGGGCCCTGGTCGCCGTGGGATACCTGGCGGGCTACGCCGCGTTCCTCTGCAGCGGCATGATGGCGGTGGCCTATTTCCAGTTCCACTGGTTGGGAGGACAGCCCCCGGGCTTCTGGCCGATCTTGAACGGCGGAGAGAAAGCGTTGATGTACTCGTTCGTCTTCCTCTACATCGCGAGCCGGGGCTCGGGCACCTGGGGTCTTTCGCGCGGACCGGCGGGGGGGAGAGACTAGACCCGTGAGGCGCGTCTCTCCCTTCCTGCTCCTCGCGTGCGTGATCGCCGCCGTTGTGGCCGGACGCGTTATCCGGCAACAGATGGGCATCGAGGTGTCGGCCGAATCGATCCAGATGTGGGTTGCCTCGCTCGGCTGGCACGGCCCGGCCATCTACGTGGGGCTCGTAACCTTCCGCGTTTTCCTATTCCTGCCGTCGTGGGTTGTCCTGTCGGCCGGAGGGCTCGTGTTCGGCGCGTTTCTGGGTACGGTGCTCGGTGGCTTCGGGGTCGTGCTCTCCGCCGTGATCGGGTTCGCAGTGGCACGCGGCATCGGTCGCGACTGGGTTCGTCCCCACGTGCGTGTCAAGCTCGAGGGGTATGAGCAACGCGTCCAGCAGGTGGGTCCGCTGGTGATCGGCCTGGCAACGGCTCACCCCGTGGGGCCGATGTCGGCCTTTCACTGGGCTGCCGGCTTCTCGACGATCCCGCTGCTTGGTTTCCTCGTTGCGGTGACGCTGGGCGGGCCCGTGCGCGCGTTCATCTACGCCTTTTTAGGCTCCACACTGCTCGAGCCCGGCTCCTCGGAGTTCTACATCGCGAGCTCGATCCTGATCGCGGTAGCGCTCCTGCCACTTGCGCATCCGCGCCTGCGACGGCGCTTATTCGCCGCACGCCGCCGCGCCATGAAACCGTAAAAGGAACCTAGAGCTCCTCGTCTTCGTCGACGGGTTTCAGGAGAATCGGGTGGGGCGCGTACTCCGGCCCGTCGTTCCAGCCCGGGATCCGTGCTGCCTCCGCGAGCCAGGAGTCGGCGAGGGATCCCTCCACCACCACCTCGTTGGTGTCGAAACCCTCGGCGATGCCTTCCCAAAGCTCGCGGCCGCCGTTCGCCCACCAGCTCTTGGCCGGATTTTCGAAGTCGATCGCCAGGCGGACCAACATCTCAGACCACCGGTTAGCTTATCTGCGCGAGCATCTCCACCCCGGGTGCCATCGACCGAGATCCGCATGACGAAGCTCCTTCTCCTTATCGCCGCGCTCTTGCGCCGCTTGCTGCACGTCCAGTCTGGTCAGCCAACCCTGTCATCCGCGTGCTGATCTCCCACAGACGTTGAGCATCGGCTTTGCTGTAGGAGTCGGCCGAGGAGCGGGTCTCCTTGCAGTCGATGAAGTACTTGCCGCTCACTCCCTCGACCTCCGGAGAGGAAGCCAGGTAGATGGAGGTGGCAGCACCTTGCTCCGGTGTGCGGAAGAAAAGGCCGAGCAGCTTGGTCAGGGCTCGGACCCAGGCACCGTTGTTCTGAGCCAGTCCGGTGGCGACGGCGCCGGGGTGAGCGCAGTTGGCGGTGACTCCCGATCCCTCGAGGCGTCGGGCAAGCTCGTAGGTGAAGAGGATATTCGCGAGCTTGGACTGGGCGTAATTCCGCATCGCGGCGTAGCGTCGGCTTCCGCCCAGGTCGTCGAAGCCGATCCGCGCCATGCGGTGTGCGTCGGAAGCGACGTTGATGATTCTCGCCGGTGCACTGATCTCGAGCCTTTCCAGGAGCAGGTTCGTGAGCAGGAAATAGGCAATGTGATTCACTGCGAAGACGGTCTCGATACCGTCGCGCGTGAGCGAGCGCCGCAGATTCACGACGCCCGCATTGTTTACGAGCACGTGAAGCGGCTGGTCCTTGGCCAGGAACTCGCGTGCGAGGTTGCGAATCGCAGACTGCGAGGAGAGGTCCGCTAGTTTCAGCTCGACGTCGCGGCTCCCGGTCTCTTTTGCGATCTGGGCCAGCGTGGCCTCGCCGCGGCCCCGGTCGCGACAGACCAGCACCGTCCGCGCACCGAGCCGCGCCAACTCGACGGCTGTAACACGGCCGATGCCGGAGCTGGCGCCGGTGACGATGCAGGTCTTTCCGTGGAGGGTCGGGGAGGGGTGCGGCATGGTGGCCTTTTCCTTGTCACCCCTCAGTTCGGGTCGTGCCTACCCTGGGGGTGGTGGCGTCTCCGCAATTGTACCACGCCCTGGCGGGTGCAGAGCAGCTTTCCGTTGAGCCGGAGACGAAGATGTGCGATGGATTTCGCATGGATCTGGCACACGCGGGACTCGGTAATCCCGAGCACGGTTCCAATTTCCTTCATGCTCAGATCCTCGTAGTAGTACAAGGTAATCACCAGCTTCTCCCGCTCCGGAAGCTGCGCGATGCACCTTGCTAACGCCTCGCCGTCTTGTCGCGCCTCGACCCAAGTGAAGGGGTTCTGGCTGCTCGGGTCCTCGAAGATATCCCCCGGAAGAGGTGCATCCGAATCGTCGCCGCTGCGAACGTGATCCATACGCACCATCGAGACGCTGCTCGCCTGGTTGGTCAGAGCGTGGAGTTCCTCGAGCTCGATCCCGAGGGATTCCGCGACCTCGTCCTGCGTCGCTGCGCGGCCGAGCCTTTGCTCGCAGTCCTCGTAGGCCTTCTCGAGCTGTCGCCCCTTCTGGCGGACCGAACGCGGGACCCAGTCGAGGGAACGTAGCTGGTCCAGGATGGCTCCGTTCACCCGGAACTCCGCGTAGGTCTTGAACTTGCAGTCCCGATTGGGGTCGAACTTTTCGATCGCGTCCATGAGCCCGATCACGCCGGTGTTGTGGAGATCCTCTAAATCCACGTGTGCAGGCAGCCGGGCTGCGATGCGATTCACGATGTAACGGATCAATGGTGTGTGTTCGAGAACGATCTGTTGCTTGAGCGGTGCGGGTATCGAGCCGTCCGGCTGCCGTACCTCGCGTAGATCTGTCTCCATGCCCCCTCCTGAATCCCTGGTCGACCTGGGGTCCGACCTCCGTACGGCTGGCATGTGCAAGGCCGGTGCCGCCTGTCTGCAGGGTCCGGCCGGTGCGGTTTCTGGCTCGATCCGAGCACTCGAAGCTGTCTCCAAGTGCCCTGAAAATCAGGGAAAAGTACCGCCCGGCGGGGAATAACCGAGGCGACCAGGACACACCCGGGCGGCGAGCGTGACCAGTCAGATTCTTGGCGATTGGCCCGCGCGCAGCGCTGGGATCTCGTCGCCCCGGAAGGGCTGGGTAGGCAGAGAGGGGCGCCCGGCTTTGCCGGCCGATCACGCGCACGGACTCGCAGCGCATCGGGTGGCGATGCTCGGGTGCCTGGGCTCCGACGTTTGGCTCCTGCGCGACGGTCCTTTAGTCTTCGAGGAGCGGCCGCAGTAGCGTCGCGATACCCTGAAGCTCCTGCATAGCACCTCGCGCTCGCAGCGCGTCGCAACGCGGCCGAAAGCGCTGGCACGACGCCTGCACAGCGCGGAGGGAGGTTGGAGATCCCTGGAGGAAGTGATGGAAACGGAGCGAGACGAGATCGATCGCAAGGACACGGGATTCCGCATTCTCTACAGCCTGCTCTTTTGGGTGATCGCGGGTGTGGTGGAGATGGTGGTGGGCGCGCTGGTTGTCTTCGAGCTTCTATTCGCTTTGGTCACGAAGCGAGAGCCGCCCGGGCGTGTGCGCGTGTTCGCGAACCGGGTGATTGCTTATTTCTATCGGATCGGACGCTACCTCACGTATAACGAGCCCGATCCGCCGTTCCCGTTCTCGAAGTTCCCAACGGAGATCGAGCCCACCGGATCGGGGTCTTGAGAGGCGTTCCTTGGCCTCTGAAGATCGGTTGAACGCCCTGCGCAAGCTGGTCGAGATGGATCCCGAGGACGCGATGGCGCGCTGGGGCTTGGGCCGGGTCTACTTGGAGACGCGGCGCTGGGCCGAAGCCTCGGCGGCGTTCACGAAGGCCATCGAGCTGAACCCCGAATACTCGGCGGCTTACCGAGACCTGGGGAGGGCGCAGATCGAGCTCGAGCGGCCCGGCGACGCGCTGCAGACGCTGGGCCGCGGAATAGCAGTCGCCGAGCAGCGGGGCGACCTTCAGACGGTGCGCGAGATGCGGGTCTTTGCCAAGCGTGCGAAGAAGAGACTGGGGAAGGCCTGACGGCCTTCCGTAGAACCCGGTTTGGCGTGGAGAGAAAGGGAGACTTGGAGACGTTCGGATTCGTGTACGATATGCTCCGGATTATCTAGGGCTGGAAGGGGGCGGTTCCAGAGCCAGACCCCCTGAGGCGAGGGAGAGGGAATGTCCGAGCGTGTTTTCAACTTCTCACCCGGGCCGGCCGTCCTGCCGGAGGAGGTTCTCGAGCAGGCGCGTCAGGACATCTGGAACATCGGCGGGACCGGGATCGGTATCCTGGAACACAGCCATCGGGGTAAGATCTTCGATGAGGTGATTTCTGAGGCGGAGTCCGACTGCCGCGAGCTCGCGCATCTTCCCCCGGACTACCGTGTGCTTTTCCTGCATGGCGGAGCTTCGACCCAGTTCTTCATGCTTCCGGCTGGCTTCCTCCCCGAAGGGGGCACCGCCGATTACGTGAACACGGGGAGCTGGTCCAAGAAGGCGATCAAGGAGGCCAAGCTCTACGGTCATGTGCACATCGCCGGCTCCTCGGAGGACGCCAACTTCACGTACATCCCGACGGCCGAGGAGATCTCTTATTCGGAAGCGGCTGCGTACGTCCACTTCACCTCGAACAACACCATCTTCGGCACCCAGTTCGCGAGCGCACCCACACCGCCCGAGGGCGTCTGGCTGGCCTGTGATGCGTCCAGCGACATTTTCTCCCGGCCGATCGACTGGACGCACCATGGTCTGGTCTATGCGGGGGCTCAGAAGAACCTCGGCCCGGCGGGCGTGACGCTCGTGATCATTCGCGAGGATCTGCTGAGCCGCTCGACGGTCCGCGAGCTTGCGACCATGCTGCGCTACCGCCAGCACGCCGATAACGACTCGCGCTATAACACGCCCAACGTGTTCGGCGTCTACATCATGGGCCGGACCCTCAAGTGGATGCTGGCGAACGGGGGCCTCGGGACGCTGCGCGAGCGAAATGCGGCCAAGGCGAAAATCATCTACGACGTCCTCGACTCTTCGTCCTTATTCAAAGGCACGGCGCGCGCAGACAGCCGATCGCAGATGAATTTGACCTTCCGTGCACGGAGCGAGGAGCTCGAGTCCATGTTCATCGCCGAGGCGGAGAAGCAAGGGCTCGTCGGTCTGAAGGGTCACCGTTCTGTCGGTGGGATGCGCGCGAGCCTCTACAATGCCTTTCCCGTCAAGGGCTGCGAGGCGCTGGCGCAGCTGATGCGCGACTTCGAGGCCCGGTACGGCTGAGCCGCATGCCCCTCGACGCTGGAGCGGCGTTAAGGCCGAAGCTCCGCGAGGTCCGAGAGGTTCATCACCGCCTGCGGCGTCTCTATGGGCCTCGCCCACGCCGGCGCGAGAGGCAGGAGGTCCTCGATGCGTTGATTGCAACGCTGCTGTCTCAACATACGAGCGACGCGAACTCAGCGCGGGCGTTCGCGTCGTTGAAGGCGCGCTTCTCGGACTGGGATGCGGTGCGACGGGCGCCTGTTGGGGCCATTCGAAGCTGCATCCGGAGCGGCGGCCTGGCCGCCGTGAAAGCGCCGCGCATTCGTGCGATCCTGAGAGAGATCCACGCGGAGCGAGGTGAGACCTCGCTCGAGCACCTGCGTAGCGCGTCGGCCGAACGCATCAAGGAGACCCTCTCGCGTCTTCCGGGCGTGGGACCGAAGACGGTGGCGTGCGTGCTGCTCTTCGGGCTGGGTCGGCCGGACTTTCCCGTCGATACCCACGTCCATCGTGTTGTGCGTCGTCTGGGGTGGGTGCCGCCCAAGAGCTCCGCCGAGGCTGCGTACCGGCATCTGAACGCGCGCCTACCCGGAGAGCGGATGCACGAGCTTCACGTCCTGATGGTGAACCACGGCAGGCAGCTCTGCCGCGCGCGGGTCCCACGCTGCACCGAGTGCCCGATCCGCGCCGCGTGTGATGCGGGGTCGATGCGCCCTCGCGCCCGCGCATGAGAAGGGCGGAGGACAGCCCGAGGTGAGGAGGCGAGAGGTGGGCGGTCCGGCGTGTGGGCCTGCTACGCTAAGCAACGTGGCTTCCCTGGTTCTTCGCGCGGCTCGGCGTGCTTGTCTCTTGCTTGCGCTGGTCGTGACGACGACGGCGGAGGGGACGAGTTCGGGGCTGGGTCCCGCTCCGCGGGACGCGGACGGACGTTTTCTCAACGAGGCCGGAGCGCTGGCCCGACCGGGGCTGCGCGTCACCTTCCCCTTCTTTGTGCGCCGGGTCGCGGGGAGGTTTCGCGCTCGTCCCGGCGCTCCGGAGCGGGTAGCCAACGACGGCGCCTTCCTGCGGGAGAACGCCGGCCACAGTGTTCCCACCGTGACCTGGATCGGTCATGCCACGCTGCTGGTCCAGATGGGTGGCGTGAGCTTTCTCACCGACCCGACTTGGTCGAAAACCTCGAGCCCGGTGTCCTTCCTCGGACCACGACGTTTCGTTGAGCCGGGCCTCGCCCTCGATGCCCTGCCCGCCATCGACTTTGTGCTGATCTCGCATAACCACTACGACCACCTGGATCTGGACACGTTGCGGCGGCTGGCCGAGCGCGACCGCGCGACGCGCTTTCTGGTGCCGCGAGCCAACGCCGAGCTTCTGCGTGAGCACGGTATTGTTGCGGTGGAGGAGTTCGACTGGGGCGAGCATCTCACGCTCGGCCAGGTCACGATCTACTGTCTCCCCGCGCAACACTGGAGTCGTCGGGGGCTCCGGGACTTCCGCCGCGCCCTGTGGGCGTCATGGGCGGTCACCGGAGCCGGGCGGCGTCTCTACTTCGCGGGTGACACGGGATATTTCGCTGGCTTCAAGCGCATCGGTGAGGCCCTGGGCCCCTTCGATCTGGCCGCGCTGCCCATCGGTGCCTACGAGCCCCAGGCCATGATGCGTCCGTGGCACCTGGACCCGGAGCAGGCGGTTCAGGCGGCTCTGGACGTGCGCGCGCGCCGTGTGCTGGGCATCCACTTCGGAACCTTCGACCTCTCCGACGAGCCCCTCGACGAGCCGCCGCGGCGCTTCCGGGCTGCTGCGGGGGGGACGTCCCTCGCGCCCGGGGACGTCTGGGTGCTGCGCGTAGGAGAGACCCGGGAGTTCTAAGGGCGGGAGCAGGACGGGGCTCTGGAAGCTTGGCGCCGGAGCGTTAGACTCGCGCCAGGGAATACCCCACGAGAGGGGGGAGAGGGAGGACGAGTCATGCGAATCGCAGGACTTACTCTGCTGGGTCTCCTGGTTGCCGGAACGCTATATGCGGCGGGCCCCTACGTAATGGGCTCCGAAGAAGGTGCCGCGGCCACGGAGATCGAGAGCCAAACCGAAGCGGCCCAGGAGGCTGCGGCCACGGAGATCGAGAGCCAAGCGGAAGCGGCCCAGGAGGCGGCGGCCATTCAGCCGGTCTCCGCACCGCCGGGAGAGGAAGAGCCGGCGGGGAGCGTCGCGCGTGCGATCATTACGACGGAGATCATGGATCGCGAGCCCGTCGACTCCATCGACGCGCTCAGTAATGACCACAACCAGGTCTTCTTCTTCACCGAGGTTGAGAACCTGTCTGGTCAGACCATTACGCATCGCTGGGAGTACGCCGGGGAAATCATGGCGGACGTACCTCTGGAGATCGGCGCCGCGCGTTGGCGCACCTACTCCAGCAAGAGGCTCCATCAGGGCTGGCTCGGCGAGTGGAAGGTCTCGGTGATCGACGAAGAGGGCCGAGAGCTCAGCTCCACCACGTTCAACTACATCGGTACGACGGCAGGAGCGGAACCGCCGGCCGCGGCAGACGAGGAGTAAGCGGGGGTCTTGCGGGGCCCGGCTGAGGCGGGCACGCAGTCGCCCGCCGTGCGAGCAGGGCGCGAGGCGAAGCGCAGCTTCGCCGTGCCGGCAGGCGGGCTTTGCCCGCCGATAACCGGCCAGGACTGCCGCCCGATAACTCGCTAGTAGAGGCGGGCAAAGCGCGTCCGGCCACGCGGCAACGCTTCGCGTTGCCTTAGCGCCCGTCGTGCGCGCCCCGCTCGCCCTTGGTGCTCAGCCGCGCGCGATGGCGCGCTCCGGAGCGCGTCCTAGCCACCCGGCCAGACGGATCCTCGCCTTATCGAAGGCCAGGTACGTTGCCGGCACGACGAAGAAGCTGAGCAGCGACGCGAAGAGCACGCCGCCCACGACGGCAATCCCGAGCGGCGCGCGGGCCTCGCCGCCGGCACCTCGGCCGAGGGCGAGCGGCAGGATGCCCGCCGCCGTGGCCAGTGCCGTCATCAGGATGGGCCGGAAGCGAATCCGTGAGGCCTCCCGGATCGCCTCCAGCGCGCTGTGTCCCCGTGCCCGGAGCTGATTCGCAAACTCCACGATCAGGATCGAGTTCTTCGTCACCAGCCCCACGAGCATCACGAGCCCGATCTGGCTGAAGAGATTGAGCGTGGTGCCGGTGAGCCAGAGCGTGAGCAGCGCTCCCGAGAACGAGAGCGCAACGGCAACCATGATTGTGATGGGGTGGAGGAAGCTCTCGAACTGCGCCGCCAGCACCAGGTATACGATGATCACTGCGAGGATGTAAGCGAAGAGCAGAGCGTTTCCCGACTCGTAGAACTGCTCCGACTCGCCCGAGAAGGTGAGTCGATAGCCCTGTCCCTCGGGCAGGACCTCCTCGCTCACGCGGCGAATCTCGTCCAGCGCCTGGCCGAGCGGAGCTCCCTGCATCAGGTTCGCGTTGATCGTGGCCGAGCGCAGGCGGTCGAAGTGGGGCAGGCCGCGGGGGGCGATCGTCTCGCGCACGCTCACCACCGAGCTCAAGGGGATGAGCCGGCCGTCCCGACCCCGCACGTAAGATCCGGTCACGTCGCGCGGGTTCGAGCGTCTCGAGTGCTCGAGCTGTGCGATCACATCGTACGTCTCGCC
>DAOVBF010000055.1 GCA_030673955.1 Deltaproteobacteria bacterium | reverse complement strand
GGCTTCAAGACCGAGATTCTCGACATCCAGCCAGGGGAGGAGGCCGGCATCAAGAACGTCACGCTCACCGTTGAAGGCGAGTATGCCTACGGCTACCTGCGGAGCGAGACCGGAATTCACCGCCTGGTGCGGATCTCCCCCTTCGATGCCCAGAAGCGACGGCATACGAGCTTCGCGTCCTTCACGATGATTCCGGATGTGGGGGACGAGGTGAAAATCGATATCGATGAGAAGGATCTTCGCATCGATACCTACCGTGCATCCGGCGCAGGCGGGCAACACGTGAATCGCACCGATTCGGCGGTGCGCATCACGCACCTGCTCACGGGCATCGTGGTGCAGTGCCAGAACGAGCGGAGCCAGCACAAGAACAAGGCATCGGCCATGAAGGTCCTCAGGGCCAGGCTCTACGAGCGCGCGCGCCAGGAGCGCGAAGCGGAGATCGAGCAGCTGGCGGGCGAGAAGAGGAAGATCGACTTCGGCAGCCAGATCCGCTCCTATACTCTCCACCCGTCCCAGCGGGTGAAGGATCATCGCACGGGGCTCGAGATCGGAAACGCACAGGGGGTGCTGGACGGTGGCATCGATCCCATGATTCGGGCCTACCTGCTGCAGACGGCGGAGGCATAGCGGTGGCGACCGAAGCCGAGATCCTCGAGGCGCGGCGCAAACGCGCACGGCAGCTTCTCGAAAGAGGCGAGTCGCTTTTTACGGCGCGCGTGCCGCGTCCGCTCGACCCCGTTCCCGACGTCGTTGCGCGTTTCGAGAAGACCGAAGCACAGACACTCGAAGCGGAGCGACCGAAGGTCGCCGTGGCAGGACGCATCGTCAGTATCCGCTCCTTCGGGAAGGCCACCTTCGTCGTTCTCCAGGGAGATGGCAAACGTCTGCAGGTGTGGGTCAAGCGGAACGACGTGGGCACGGAGCGCTACGACACGTTCTGCCTCTACGAAGTCGGCGATTTCATGTGGGCGAGCGGGGCCCTGGTTCGCACCCGCACGGGAGAGCTCACCGTTGCTGTCGAGGACCTCGGTTTTCTGGCCAAGTCCTACCGGCCGCTTCCCGAGAAGTGGCACGGGCTCGTTGATGTCGAGGCGCGTTACCGCCAGCGCTACCTCGATCTTCTGGTGAACCCGCACGCGCGCGAGATGGCCATTGCGCGCAGCCAGATGGTCTCGGTTCTGCGCCAGGTGATGGACGAGCGCGGCTTTCTCGAAGTGGAGACGCCGATCCTGCAGCCCATCTACGGGGGAGCGAACGCGCGCCCGTTCACCACACGCCACAACACCTACCAGCAGGATCTCTTCCTGCGCATCTCCTTCGAGCTGTATCTCAAGCGTTTGATCATCGGCGGGATCGATCGCGTCTACGAGATCGGCCGGGACTTCCGCAACGAAGGCGTCTCGAAGAAGCACAATCCGGAGTTCACGATGCTGGAGGCGTACCAGGCTTACGCGGACTACACCGACATGATGGATCTCGTGGAGGTGCTCGTGGCCGCGGCTGCCGAGAAGGTGACCGGGACAACGCAGCTGGAGCGCGAGGGCCAGACCGTCGAGCTGGCGGCGCCCTGGCCGAGGCGCAGCATGACGGAGCTGATCTTCAATGCGTGTAAGATCGATATCGAGAAGGCCGATCGACTCGAGAGCCTGCGTGAGGCCTTAGCTCAGCGGCAGGTCAAGGGGATCGATCCCGGCGCGGCACCGAGCTGGGCGCGGTTGGTGGACGACCTCTTCTCGGTGGTGGTGGAGCCGGGGCTGATCGCGCCCACGTTCGTGCTCGACTATCCCGCGGAGCTCTCGCCGCTGGCCAAGCGCTGTGCGGATCGGCCCGCCCTGGTGGAGCGGTTCGAGGCGTTTGTCGGCGGCATGGAGATCGCCAACGCGTTCTCCGAGCTCAACGATCCCGATGATCAACGCGAGCGCTTCGACGAGCAGGCCAGGGCCAGTCGCCAGGGGGACGAAGAGGCCCATCCGGTCGACGAGGATTTCCTGCAAGCGCTCGAGTACGGCATGCCCCCCACGGGCGGGATGGGGATGGGCATCGGCCGCCTGGCCATGATTCTCACCGGCGCCTCCCATCTGCGCGAGGTGAAGCTCTTCCCCCACCTGCGGTCGCGTGATGCCTGAGTGGCTGCAGCCGGTCCTGGGGTTCGTCTCCGCGAGTCTGGTTGCGCTGGTCGCGTTGGCCTTTGGAGCCATGTTCCTGTTCTTCTCGGCATCGGCCGCCTTGGTGCTCGGGCAGTTCCTGCGCTTCGTGCGGCCGCTGCGGGCGGCGCTGCCGGCGCTGGCAGGCGCGACCGCGCTCATGGGTGTCCTGGCCTACGCCGCGGGAGCGGAGCCGCTTTGGCTCTTGCCCGCCGTTCAGCTCGGAGCGGGCCTGATCGCATACGCACTGGTGTGCTGGCAGAGGGCGCACCGCTGGCTGCGCCGCGGGTTCGGTCTGCTGCTGCTGGGAAGCGGCGGGCTCTTCGTGGCATCTGTGGTGGCCCCCGCGTTGGAGTCGATCGCGACGCGGGCCGTCCTGCTGAGTGCGCAGTGTCTGACGGTGCTGGCCTTCGGGCTCTGGCCCCTCGTGATCATGGGTTTGATCGAGCACCGACGCGAGCGGCCCGTCGAGTGGTTCATCTCGCTCCGGTATCTCGTGGCCAAGCGGCGGCAGACCTTCATCTCGGTGATCACGGTGATCTGCGTGCTGGGCGTGGCGCTGGGTGTCGCCGTGATCACGGTCGTGCTCTCGGTGATGAACGGCTTCTCGCAGGTCTGGGAGGGAAAAATCATCGGGGCGCGCGCGCACTTCGTATTGCACTCCCGCCTCGGCTATTACGGGAACTACGCGCAGGTCCGCGAGGGTGTTCTCGAGGTGCCGGGCGTGGAGGGCGCGACACCGTTCCTGCAGACCGACGCGATCCTGCGGGCCGAATCCGGCGAGATCCAGGCGGTGATCCTCAAGGGCATCGACCCGGTGAGCGTCGGTGATGCGACACAGCTCGCGCGGGACATCGTGGCTGGCTCCCTTGACGATTTGGCCCCCGACCCCGAGGCCAAGGGGCCCGAACGCCTGCCGGGTGCGATCTTCGGCGCGGAGCTGGTCGATCGCTTCTTCCTGCGGCTGGGCGATCCGGTCATCTTGATCTCACCGTTCGGCGGGCCCCCGACGCCCCTCGGCCCGGCGCCCCGTATGGAGCGGTTCCGCCTTGCGGGAGTCTTCCGCTCGAACTTCTTCCAGTTCGACGAGAGCTTTGTCTACACCGGTCTTCCCGCCGCCCAGCACTTCATGAAGCTCGATGACGTGGTGACGGGAATCGAGGTGCGAACCGTGGACGCCTACCGTTCCCAGGCGATTGCCAACGAGGTGGTCGCGCGGCAGGGTGGGATCTTCTTCGCCCGCGACTGGAAGACGTTCTATCCGGGATTCTTCTCCGCACTCAAGACCGAACGCGTGATGATGTTCGTTCTGCTCTCGTTCATCATGGTCGTTGCGGGCTTCATCATCATCGCGACGCTCATCATGATGATCATGGAGAAGTCACGTGACATCGCCATTCTCAAGGCGATGGGCTGCGATGATGACGGCATACTGCGGGTCTTCGCGACCGAGGGCTTCCTCATCGGTGTCGCGGGGGTCGGGCTGGGGCTCGGCACGGGGCTCGTCATCACCTGGAACCTCGACCGGATCCAGGCGACGGTGGAACGCGTCGTGGGCTTCGACGTCCTGCCCGCCAATGTCTACCAGCTCCAGGACCTGCCCTATCACATCGTGCCGTTCGAGCTGGCGATCATCGCGCTGATCGCGATGGTGCTCTCGATCGGCGCCACGCTGCTTCCGTGCTGGCAGGCCGCACGTCTCGATCCTGCGGAGGCGCTGCGGTATGAGTGAGTTGCGAGCCGAGGGGATCGTGAAGCGCTTCCCCGTAGCGGGTGGGGAGCTGGAGATCCTGCGTGGAGTGAATCTCGAGCTGAGCGCGGGCGAGTCGGTCGGTATTCTGGGCGTGTCCGGCTCGGGCAAATCCACCCTGCTGCACATCATGGGCGGACTGGAGCGACCGACCGCAGGGCGCGTGCTCTACGAGCGCAACGATATCTATCAGCTCGATGGCCCGGCCCTGGCGCGGCATCGCAATCAGGACGTGGGCTTCGTCTTCCAGTTCCACCATCTGCTCCCGGAGTTCGACGCCGAGGAGAACGTCATGATGCCCTGCCTCCTGGCGGGCTGGACGAAGCGCAGGGCCCGCGAGCGGGCGCAGGAGATGCTTCAGGAGGTGGGCCTGGCGGATCGGCGGCAGCACGGGCCGGGCAAGCTCTCGGGCGGCGAGCGGCAGCGCGTGGCCATTGCCCGCGCGCTGGCCCTCACGCCTCCCGTGCTGCTCGCGGATGAGCCTACGGGGAACCTGGACCCCTATACCTCGGAGCAGGTGGAGGAGATCCTGCTGCGTCTCAATGAGGAGGTAGGTACGGCGCTCATCCTGGTGACACACAGCGAAAAGCTGGCCGGCCGCCTGGGCAAGAAGTGCTACCTCAGGGGCGGGCGGCTCGAGTCGTAAGTGCCCGCACGGCTTGCGACACGCCGCTGCCTACGCCTGAGGGGTGACACCCCCGCTTGCTGGATGACCACTGCCAAAGGGGGCCCGCTACCCTGCCGCGTCTTGGTACAATGCGGCTTTGCCACCGGATTGGGGCGCAGGCGCGGAAGACGGGTCCAGGGGAGCGTCCAGGGGAGCGATTAGGTGAGAAGCCAGAGGCGGAGGGTCCGGTGGAGCTCGGTGCTTCTGCTCTGCGTGATGCTCCTGTCGCCCGCGGACGCGGTATGGGCCGAGACGGCGCCCGCGGAGCGCATCGTCCCCGTCGTGGTGGCGCTCGAGCCCTTTGCGCCGGTGGAGGCCGCAGACCCGGAGTGGCTCTCCCGCTTCGTCTGGGCACTCGAGTCGACGGATCCCGAGAGCCCCCTGGCTCTCCAGGTCAACGAGGCGGTCACGCTGGAGCACAGCCTGCTGGGTGATCCCCGGGGTGTGGATTCCCAGCTCCAGTTGCAGCAGAAAGCGCTGCTTACAGGCGCATTGTATCTGGTGATCGGCAAGGTCACGCGCCTCGCCCAGCACCACAGTCTGGACGTGCGCGTGCTCGGGGCCGCTGAGCTGAAGGTGCTCGCGCACCTCGTCTACCAGGGCGAGGGCCCCGGCGGATTCTCCGCGGCGATCGATGAGGCGGCGGCCGCCGTGCGCGACGTTCTGGGCCGCCAGGTGGCCCCCGCCGTGGAGGGGGAGCGCCGAGTTCGGGCCCGGGCCGAATTTGGACCCGATGTGGAGGAGATCACGTCTGCCGGTGTGAACACGGTGGTCGAGGTCCGCGTGCGCGGGAACCGCCGCATCGAGGCGGACGCCATCCGTGTGGTGGTGGGAACGCGCGTGGGCGAGCCGCTTCGGCGGGATCGGATCGGGGAGGATGTCCGGCGCATCTACAAGCTGGGGTTCTTCCGTGATGTGCAGGTCGAGGCGACGGATGAGCTGGAAGGCAAGCTCGTGACGTTCGTGGTCGAGGAAAACCCGATCATCCGGCGGGTGAGCGTATCCGGTAACGAGAGCGTTGGCAGCAGCGACATCAAGGACCAGCTCACGCTCACGGTGGGCTCGACCATCGATTATCCGCTCCTGCTCGAGAACCAGGCCAGGATCGAGGCGCTTTACAAGGCCCAGGGCTTCCACCTCGTGAAGGTGAGCTACGGCGTGGAATCCCTCGGCCAGGACAGCGTGGCGATCAACTATGACATCAGCGAGGGCGGCAAGCTTCGCCTGATCCAGATCGACTTCGAGGGGAACGAGTGGCTCTCGGACGATGAGCTGCTCAAGGTCGTGCAGACCAAGCCGTGGGGGTGGAAGTCATACGTCAGCCATTTCTGGGACAAGTCCGGCGTCTATGCGGAGCCCGTCTTCTATCAGGACCTCGATCGCATATCGCGCAAGTACATGGATGAAGGCTTCATCCGCGCAAACATCAGCGAGCCCGAGGTCGTCTACGATAAGGACGGTCTGCGCGTCAAGGTGCGGATTACGGAGGGTCCGAGATACGTCGTGGGCGATGTGAACGTGACCGGCGACGAGTCGATGGACCGCGATGAGCTCTGGGGTCTTCTCGACCTTGTCGAGGGAGATGTCTTCAACCGGTCCACCCTGACCGACGACGTCGAGCGTCTGCGCGCCCGCTACGCCGACCGCGGCTTCTTCTCGGCGAGGGTCACCCCGCGCACGAGGGTTGACGACGAAGCGCGCACCGTCGATTGTGCATTCGACGTCGAGAAGGGCAGCCTCTACTTCGTGGACCGGATCGAGGTGCGCGGAAACACCCGGACGCGGGATGGGGTCATTCGCCGGGAGCTCGGTCTGGGGGAGGGTGAGCTCTATTCCGCGAACGCGTTGCGCAGGAGTCAGGCACGGGTCCGCCGGCTGGGCTTTTTCGAGGAGGTCGACCTGGAGACCAAGCCGCTCGAGGAGGCGAACCGCGTCGCGGTGGACGTGGACGTTGTCGAGCGGCCGACCGGGAGCTTCAGCTTTGGAGCCGGTGTCGGGTCGACCGATGGCTTCCTGATCAACGCGTCGATCCGCCAGGACAATCTGTTCGGGAAGGGCTACGGGCTCCACGCCAACGTCGATTTCGGCTCCGAGAATGCGAACATGTTCCTCCGCTTCACGAATCCCTACTTTCTCGGGAGTTCCGCCGGCCTGGGCGTTACGTTATCGCGGACCGATCGGGAATACGTGGACTTCGATCAGGAGAGCACGGGCTTCAGCTTCAACGTGAGCTACCCGCTGGACGAGGGCGAGACACGCGCCAGCTCGGGCTATTCCTACAACCAGCGAGAGGTCACGGGGATCGGGGAGTTCCAGGCCGCCTCCCTCCTCCAGCGCGAGGACGTCCAGGGTTCCTCGGACACCAGCATGATGACCCTGTCGATGGTGCGCGATACGCGGGACGACATCCGCTTTCCGAGGAGCGGGCAGGTCTCGGGGTTCGCCGTCGATTTCGCGGGCCTGGGAGGACTCAACCAGTACTTGCGCATCGAGGGACGCACGACCTGGTTCCTGTCCGCGAAGCGCTGGCTCGGATTCGACTCCACCTTTGTCGTGAACAGTCGCTTCGGCTGGGCGATCCCTTTCAACGATATCTCGGATTTCGATTTGCCGGGGTGTACGGGCGATCTGAGCGACAAAGCTATCTGTCGGTACTGGGAGGCCCAGGCTGTGGCCGAAGGACTCGGCGACGTCGTGCAGCCTCTAACGAACATCGATACGGACCTCGAGCTTGCCCTCACGGAGCGCTACTTCCTGGGCGGGCTCGGTGCGTTCCAGGTGCGCGGCTTCAAGCAGCGGTCCTTGGGCCCCCGGCGCTCGCTTCTGGCACCACTAAGTCTCCAATTTTCGAACCCAGAAGACCGGCTTTATACGTCATGTGAGATTGATGGATCCGGGAATTTGGTCGGATGCGAGAACAAGCTTACGGATGAAGATATTGACGACTTCGAGAACCTGGACCTGACGGACGTAATCGGCGGGAACAAGATGTTCCTGTTGAATTTGGAGCTGCAATTTCCCATCTC
>DAOVBF010000092.1 GCA_030673955.1 Deltaproteobacteria bacterium | reverse complement strand
TCTACGTTCGGCTTCGCCTCACTGCGCGCGGCACTACCGCGCCGCTTGCAGTGTAGGATCGGCGCTGAGCAGTGGGTCTCTCGTGCTCACCAGAGCTGGGGCGGCGTGCTCTCGCAGCTCCAGTTTCCGTCGCTCGCGACTTCGTCCGGCTCCCCGGTCAACGGATCGCCGCCTGCGGCGACATCCGATGCCGCGTCCCAGCTCTCCTCATCGAACTCCTTCTCTTCGTCGTCGTAAGCATAGGGCGGGCTGTAGGCGCACTGAACCCATTGCACGCTCGCGAACTCGAGCGCGTAGGAGTCCCCGAAGTTCGTGTAGACGAGGCCCTCGCCGGGATGGCGGATCAAGCCCATGCGGGCTTGCGGTACCTCGGGCAGAAACCGGGGCACGAGCTCGCTCAGCTCATCGGGGTAGCGGCCGGTTGCCTGCCTGTACTCGTCCAGCGCCGCGATCACCCCCGCCGAGGTCTTGTTGCGCGCCGTTTGTAGGTACGAGATCGCGGCGCGATTGGAGACGAAGATGAAGCTTGCCATGAGTACCCCCGCCGTGAGGCGCGTTGTCAGCAACCGTGCGTTGGTCGCTTGGTTCTCGCCGCGGCGTAGCTGCGCGACCAGCGCGTAGAGGGCGCTGGCGAGGCCGAGCGAAGTGATCGCGAAGACTCCGGGTGGGTCAAAGACGAGAGAGGCGAAAGCTGCGCCCGCCAGGGCCGCAAGGATGATTCCCGCCGCGCGTCCGCGCGCGCCGCGCCATTGGCTGTGGAGCCAGACGCCGGATGCCGCCGCTACGTGCAGGGCGGCGAGGCAGTAGCCGAAGAGCAGAAAACCGAAAAGTGTCAGGGCGGGCCAGGGGCTGAGGTTCGCGCGGAGCGTCGAGTCGGTCCCCGTGATCTCCGTGCTGAGTAGAAAGATCCCCGCGAAGACCGCGAGCAGGATCGCGATGGCCAGAGCACGCGGCAGCGCGAGCACGCTGAGGAGCAGGGATGGCGCGAAGACAAAGATGCCGACAATCGCGCTGAAGCTCACGGCGGTCGCGAGGAAGCGCCAGGAGAAGAAGTGCCAGACGGCTCCCTGGGCGACGTAGCCGTAGACGACAAGCAGGCAAAGCGAGAGCCCGAGCGCGAGGAGTGCGGCACGGATCCAGGCGCTCCGGAAGAGCGCGACGCCGGCTCCGATCAATCCGATGGGGGGGATGCAGAACACCAAGAGCGGTATCGCAAGGGCCGGCCAGCCTGCCTTCGCCATTTCCGCCAGGCCGCTGACGGGCGCCCAGCGCAGAGCCCAACCCGCGGGACGCCACCAGGGAAGATCGCTCGAGAACTCGGAGAGCGTGGGACCGGGCCCGAAGAAGTAGTAGTACAGGACCGCGACTCCGAGGAAGAACGCTGCGTACAGCGTGCGGAGGCCTGCCCGTGTCATCGCCCGGGCCCGCGCCTCGTCTCTCTCCGACGGAGCCGGTGCATGGCGAGCTACTTCCGGCGGCGTGCGACCTGGAGGGAGACCGCGGGATCTGAGCGCTTGCGGCCCGCCGAGATCTCGACCTTGGCCGAGATCTCATAATCTTCGAGCACGCTTCGCAGCGCGGCGGGGAGATCGAGCGTATGCAGCCACGCTCCGAACTCGCTCACGAGGCGATCGATCGCATCGCTGCGGACGTCTTCACTCTGCCGGCTGATGTAGTCGACCCACTCCTTCGGAACGGTGTCGGTGAGGGCTCGCCGCACGGCCTCCTCGGTCAGGAAGAAGCCACTCAGACCGAGCGCCGTGGCCCGGCGAACGGCCTCCTGGAAGATCGACTCAAGCGGTCCGGCAAGGCGGCCGCCCCCCTGGGCTTCCTCCTGCTCTTCGGGCGGGGCGCCGGGCTCGGATCGCCGTGGGTCCGGTTCCTTGGGGCGGCTCATGGGCGCATTCTAGCAGGCCCCGGCGTGGGAGGCCCCATTGTCACGGTCCTCACGGCGTGGTAGACCGAGCCTGTGAAGGTCCGGGACCTCATGAGTCGGAAAGTCGTCAGCATCAGTGCTGACGACAATCTGCGGATCGTGCACGAGATCATGCAGCTGGGCCGGACGCGTCATCTGCCGGTGGTACGACGCGGGGAGCTCGTGGGTGTGATATCGCAGCGCGATCTCCTGCATGCCTCTCTCTCGAACGTGATGGGGCTGCCGGCGGAGGAGCAGAACCAGTTTCTGGAGGGCGTGAGTATCTCCGAGGTCATGTCCGCACCACCGGTTTTCATCGGCCCCGACGCGCCGGTCCAGGACGCGGCCCGGGCCATGGCCGAGCACAAGATCGGCTGTTTACCGGTGGTTGAAAACGGCAAGGTCACCGGGATCATCACGGAGACGGATCTGCTGAGATACTTCGCCGGGCTTCCGGTGGATCCAGCCTCGCAAGGCGACACCGTCAGTGACAGCGTCCGGGGGCCCAGCGTGGGGGGCGGGAATTGATCCGCCTCGTGCGCCAGGCCGCCGCGCTGGCGTTGCTGGCGCTGGCGATCCAGCCCGCGGCCCCTCTGCTTCACGCGCTGAGCCTAGACGCTGTCGTGCTGGGGGACGAGGCGCAGGGGTTGCCGCTCTCGCCGGATCATACCGATGCCTTTTGTGTCATCTGTGTGAGCCTGGGCAAGGTCCGGAATGCGCTTCCCGCGGTCGCCCCATCGGTCGCGCTTGCGAGCGAGACCCTTGCCTCGCCTTTGCTCTTGCGTCTACCGCTTCGCGTGAGCGTGCCCGAGCCTCCGGGCTCGGAGCTCCGCGCGCCTCCGTCCTCCTCCAACACCTGAACGATCTCGACCACTCCGTCCTCAGTGACGGATGACTGACACGGGAGCCTGAGCCTGCGGGTCGTATGCGGCTTGCGCGGGCCAGGCGCTCGAGGAGGAGACGATGCTTTGGCAGACCTTTACCCGGCAGGCCTGCTGGTTCGCAGCTGTTTTGTTGGCTTCGACATGGGCCGGTGTGGCCGATGCCCGTGCCATGGAGGTCGGTACCGACCGCAAAGCACTTCGCGAGGGACGCCGCACCGAGCCAGATCGGGCTTTCGATCCGTGTCTCGGGAATGCTCTACACGTTTGGATGTCTGGTTCTGCCGGCGCAGACGACCGTCGGTCTCCTCTGTCTCGCCCTCGCCGTGGCCTGGCTCTACCGATGAGGACGACGGGTCTGGAGCACGGCCTGAGCGATTGGCCGCCCGTGATCAGAGCTGACCGCGCCGGAAACGAACCGCAGGCATAGCGCCCGGGATCCGGATGAAGTCGACGCTCAGCGGAAAAAACCGTGATTGACAGGGTAGAGGCGATCCGATAGGAAGAAAGCCGGGGGTCTCAACGAGCCAGGAGGCGGTTTCATGGCGCTTCTCCAGCCTGTGGAGGGCCCGGGCGGCCTGCACGGACGACGCAAGCTCGAGGTCTTCGACCCGGCCACGCTCGAGCGCGTCGGCGAGATCGAAGTCGCCAGCGCCGAGGATGTGTGGGTCGCGCTGGAGCGCGCCCGCAAGGCCTTCGAGGATTGGTGCTTGCTCTCATTCCGAGAGCGTGGCCGCTACATGCTCGCGGCCCGCGACGTGATCGTGCAGCGGGTCGACGAGATCGCGGAGACCATCTGCCAGGACACCGGGAAGCCTCGGATCGAGGCTCTGACCCTGGAGATTCTGGGCGCCTGCGACTCCCTCACCTACTACGCCAAGAACGCCGAGCGACTGCTGCAGGATGAGAAGAAGAGCCTGCACTTGATGAAGAACAAGAAGCTGGTCATCTCGTACCGTCCCATGGGCGTCATCGGGATCATCACGCCGTGGAACTTCCCTTTCTTGTTGTCACTCAATCCGGCGGTCCAGGCGATGATGGCGGGCAACGCCGTCGTCCTGAAACCCTCCGAGGTGACGCCCTTTGTGGGTATTGCGTTGACGCAGATATTCGAGGCGGCCGGGCTTCCAGACGGTGTCTTCCAGGTTCTTACGGGCGATGGCTCGACGGGCGCAGCCTTGCTCGAGGCGGGCTGCGACAAGATCTCGTTCACGGGCTCGGTCCGAACGGGGCGCAAGGTCGCAGAGGCCTGCGGCATGCGACTGATCCCCTGCACGCTCGAGCTCGGAGGCAAGGACCCCATGATCGTTTGCGACGACGCGAAGCTCGAGCGCGCAGCGCGGGGTGCGGTCTGGGGGGCATTCTGCAATGCGGGGCAGATCTGCGTCTCGACGGAACGCGTCTACGTTACGGAGAAAATCGCAGAGCCGTTCATCGCGCGAGTTGTGGAGCTCACTCGGGATCTCCGCCAGGGGCCTGAGGTGGAGGGGGACGTGGACGTCGGCGCGATCACCTTTCCCCCGCAGCTCGAGGTGATCGAGAGCCACATCATGGATGCCATCGAGAAGGGCGCCAAGGTGCTCACCGGCGGGCGTCGCAACCCCGATTATCCTGGCTACTTCTACGAGCCCACTGTGCTCGTCGGTGTGAACCACGATATGAAGATCATGCGTGAGGAGACCTTCGGTCCGATCCTGCCGATCCAAGTGGTGCGCGACGAGGAGGAGGCGCTGCGGCTGGCCAACGACACGAGCTACGGGCTTAATGCCAACGTCTGGACGCGGGACCGTCATAAGGGAAAGCAGATCGCGAACCAGCTCAAGTCGGGTGCGGTGGTCGTCAACGACTGCATGGTGACCTACGGCATCGCTGAAAGCCCCTTTGGCGGGGTCAACGCGAGCGGGATAGGGCGCGTCAACGGGGAGATCGGCTTGAAAAGTTATTGCCACGTGCAGTCCGTAGCGATGAGCCGCTTCGTGACCAAGCGCGAGTACCTCCGCTATCCCTACAGCGCCAAGAAGCTTCGATTCGTGCGGAAGGTGATCGATTTTCTTTACCGTTCCCGGTTAGGGAAGCTCTTCGGGAACTGAGGCAGCCGTGCAGCTCAGCGAGATCGCGCAAGCCCTGGGCCTGCCGTTCGAAGGGGAGCCTCGCCTCGAGCTCTCGGGTCTCGCCGGACTCGAAGACGCGGGGCCGGAGGATCTGAGCTTCGTAGGTAGCTCGCGTTATCGGTCCGCCTTCGATCGATCGCGCGCGGGCGCCTTCCTGGCCCCACCGGACTTCGACACCGGGAAGCGAGCCTGTTTGCGCTCGGTGGCTCCCTACGCGGATTTCGCCCGGGCGATCGAGCTCTTCCTGCCGCCGGCCTCCCAGCCCGAGCCCGGTGTCCACCCGACCGCCGTCGTGGCTCCGGACGCAAGCCTGGGCAAGGACGTGTCCCTGGGTCCTTACGTGGTGGTGGGGCCCGGTGCGCGCATCGGCGACCGTACGGTGATCCACCCCCATTGCACGCTTTACGCCAACGTGCAGGTCGGGGCCGACTGCGAGATCCATGCGGGGGTACACCTGCGCGAGGGCGTTCGGCTCGGCGACCGAGTCGTGATCCAAAACGGCGCGGTGATCGGCGCCCCGGGCTTCGGCTTCGCGTTTCTTCCGGATGGGACGCGGGTCCGCATTCCCCATCGCTGCCCGGTCGAGGTGGGAGACGAGGCCGAGATCGGATCCAACACCACGATCGACGCCTCCCATCCCGGTCATCCGCGCTACGGCCATGCGGAAACGCGCACGCGCATCGGCCGCGCGGTCAAGATCGACAATCTGGTGCAGGTGGCACACGGCGTAGAGGTGGGAGACGGCAGCACGCTGTGCGCGTTCGTGGGTCTGGCCGGAGGCACCTATGTGGGGAAGAACGTGCTTTTCGCGGGCGCGTCCTACAGCAAGGGGCATGTGAGGATCGGCGACGGTAGCCTCGTCGGTGGCTCCTCCGCG
>DAOVBF010000115.1 GCA_030673955.1 Deltaproteobacteria bacterium | reverse complement strand
ACGCAAAACCTCCTCGATTGCGGCGGCATCATCGGGCACGGAGACGTGGCGGGCCGTTTCGAGATCCAGCCGCAGCAACCGGTCCGAGAGGAACGACTTGTTCGAGTCGACGATCTCCCCGCGCAAGAGCTCGTCGCCGATCGTAACGACCCAGGCGTCCGCTCGCGTCACCCGATCCCTCCCGGAAGGACCACCCGCCACAGGAGCTGGCCGATCAGGTTCGCGTAGAGCCCGGCCAGCAGGTCGTCCGCCATCACACCCAGCCCCCCGGAGAGCGATTCGGCGGCCCGCACGGGGGGAGGTTTCCAGATGTCGAACAAGCGGAAAAAGAGAAACCCCGCCACGACCACATCGAGACGAAAGGGGAGGAACGCGAGCGCGAGCAGCATGCCGGCGATCTCGTCAATCGTGATCCTCCCGTCATCGCGGCGCTCGAAGATGCTCTCCGCTCGGCCCGAAGCCCAGATGCCCAGCACCGCGACGCCCCCCACGGCCAGCAGGTAGAAAGCCCCTCCCAAGCTCGCGAGCGGCAGATAGAGGAGCAGGCCCACCCCCGAGCCCATGGTGCCGGGGGCCACCGGCGCATAGCCTGAGCCCGCCCCGGTCGCCACGAAGAGAACCAGTTTTCTCATTAGATATCAGGGACTTCTGCCGCTTGCGCGGATCCTAGAGTTCCTCTCCCCCGGCTGTCAAGAAAACGAAAGGATATCGAAAGTAGTCATTCGCGCCATGGCGAGCGGCCGCGGGGGCACGGGCCGGTCAGACCCTTCTCAAGCTGCCACTTGGAGTAACCGATGCGCACCGCAGGACCGACTGCGCCAGGGTTTAGCTCTATGACTGAGGCATGCCTCGAGCCAGAGACCGTATCGCCTCTGCTGCTTGAGCTCGCGCGCGCCCTCCGGGCACGGCAGTTCTACCCCCCTACGCACCCGGCACTGCGCGACACGCTGGAACGCGCCACCGCCGTCTGGCGCGATGGCCTGGATCAGGTGCAGGAACTCCACCTTGAGCTTCGAAACGGAGTCCTCGTGCTTCCCAGCGGCGCGCCGGCGCGCGGACCCGCAATCGACGAGATCGCCAAGGCGCTTCGGCTTCGCCGCGTGCGCACTCTGCGGATCCATCGCGAGCTGGAGGCGAGGGAGCTCCTGGCACTGATCGACGCACTCGCGGAGAGCGTCGACGTGCAGGAGGCCTCTGGAGGCCTGGAGCAGGCCCTGTCCCGTGCGGGCGTTCGCCACATCACCACGTCCAAGATCGAGTTCGGGGAGCACTTCGCGCGCGTGCGCACCGCTGCAGGCGAGGGCCAGAAAGAACAGGGCGAGGGCGGCGAGGGGGATTTTTCTCAAGAGCCCCCAGCGCAAGAGCCTCCGTCCGTATCCGACCCGGAGCCGCCCGAGGCACCCTCGACGTCGCCCGAGAAGCTGCGCTCCGAGTCCATCAGCGACCTCATCAAGCTGCTGGCGGAGCTCGAGAAGTGCGACGAGCTCAGTCAGTACCAGGCGCTGGCGAACCGCATCGAGGAGCGGGTCGCCGCCATGACGCAGGCCAAGAACGTGGTGGACGGCTACCGCGCCGTTTTGGTCTGCTGCCGACACGCCAGCGATGCCGGGGGGCGCTCAGCGGCCATCCGTGCAGACGCCGAGGAGCGACTCCATCGGCTCATCGAGAACCAGGGGATGCTCGACCTGGTGATCGACCACGCCTGCAGCGGGGCGGGGCTCTCGAGCGTGCAGGCGACCCAGACGCTGATCTGTCTCGGCTCCAGCGTGGTTCCGTACCTGCTGAAGCGACACGAGCGGGCCAGCGCCGTCCTGCAGAGCCAGCTCACCGCGGTCCTGATCGCTATGGGTGAAGCGGCCTTTCCCGTGATCCTGGAACAACTAGAGGCCTCGAGTCCGGATAGTGTCCGACTGGCGGCGCGCCTGCTGGGCCGGATGCAGCACCCGGGCGCTGCGGACTTCCTGCTGAAGAAGTTGCTGGAACCCGACGAGGAACTGCAGCGCGAGGCTGCGAGGGCGCTGGCGCGGATCGGGACGGACCGCGCGGTGCAGGGACTCCTCCGAGCGTCGCGGAAGCTGCCGGAGCTCACCTCGGTGGTAACCACCTGCCTGGGAGAGACGCGCAGCGAGGCGGCCGTCCCGGTGCTCGCGCAGATCCTGGATCCGAGCCAGAAGTACCCCGAACACGAACAGCGAGAAGCCATCCGCAGCCTCGGGCGCATCCGGAACCCCAACGCCCTGGGTGCTCTCAAGCAGGTGATGGAGCGGCGCTCGTTCTTCAGACGAAAGCGGAACCGGATGCTGCGCATCGCGGCCGCACGGGCAATCGGACGGATCGGAGGCAAGGCTGCCTCAGCGCTATTGGCGACGTACGCGGAAGGGGGCGATCCCGCGGTCCGAAGGGCCTGTCGCGAGTCGATCGAGCGGATGGCTCGGGCGGAAACGCCATGAATCGGCAGCTGTTAGCAGAATGTCTTACGCACCTGCAGGGAGCCCTCAAGGTCTCGGCGCTCTACCCCGAAGGACACCCGGGCATCCAGAACCCTCTGCAGAACGTGACCCGGGGACTCTCGACGCTGCTCGAGGCCGGCCACCCGCTCGTGCTCGGCATCGTCGACGATGTGCTCGCCTTCGACGAGATTCCCTTCTACGAGACCGACACAGTATGGCGTACGATTTTCTCAGCGCTCCGCGGAAGGGGCATCGAGTCGATCACCTTCCAGTCCGGCATCGAGGCGAATGAGATCTTGGGGATCCTACATATCCTGAAGGGTACCGACTCGGGCGAGACGGCGGACCTGGCCACACTGTGGAAGCAGCACGACATCCGTCACGCTTCCTATTGCGACACCCTTCTCGGCGATGATGTCCGAGTGAGCGCGCGCCGCACCTACGAGGAGTCGTTGGGCCTCGTCGTAGAGATGATGACGGAGCTACGAATGGGACGAATTCCATCGACGCGGTCCGTCATCGAGGTCGTCGACGGGATGGGAGAAATCATTCTCCAGGATCCCAACGCCCTTCTGGGCATGGCGATGTTGAAGTCTTACGACCAGTACACCTACAACCACTCGGTGAACGTCTCGATTTTCTGTCTCGCCCTGGGCCGGCATCTGGAGCTCGAGCGCGATGAGCTCCTCACCTTCGGGCTCGCTGGTTTGCTCCACGATGTGGGCAAGGTCCGTACGAATGAGAGCATCATCAAGAAGTCAGGAATGCTGGACGACGAGGAGCTGCGCCTGATCAAGCTCCACCCCGAGCTGGGAGCGGAGATCCTCGACAGCATGCAAGGGGTGGATCCCGCCGCCCGCGCGATGGTGCTTCAGCACCACGTACGCTTCGACCGAACCGGCTACCCCGAGCGGCTGGCTTCAGCAGAAATCCATCCTCTCGCGGAAGGGGTCGGCCTCGCGGACTGTTACGACGCGCTCACGACTACGCGAGCCTATCAACGTTCACACCACCCCAGCGACGCTGCACGGATCATTCAACGCTGCGCCGGCGCCGCCTTCCGGCCCGAGCTCGCTGAGCAATTCATCGCCATGCTCGGCACTTACCCCGTGGGGGAGGCGGTGCGTCTCGCAACGGGCGAAGTCGCGGTGGTGACCGCGAAAAACCCTCTGGACGCAACGTCACCCGTCGTCCGCATCGTCCTGGACATCGATGGAAACCTGCTTGAAGAGACCCGCCGCGTGGAGCTCGCGGATCCCTCGGAAGCCAGGCGCAGAATCGTGGCCTCGGTCAATTCGCTCGCCAAGGGCATCGACGTGGCGACCATCTTGCAGGTCGATCTCAAGGACTGAGTCCGGCGGGTCCCGGGCCAGAGCGGTCTGGCCCACCCGCTCTTCGCTCGCGTTCCGCTCGCTGCGCGCGCCGCTCACGCGGCGCTTGCGTCGGCGGGCCCCTTACATCTCTTCCGAGCGAGCCGCTTCCGGCAGGACCCTGAGGGCAGCCGAGCGCACACTGGGCTCGGCGTGTTCGACGAAGGGCAGGACGCGCTCGAGACGGGCGCCACCCAGCTTGGCAAGGGCCTCCAGGGCATCGCGGACGATGGCGGGATCCGGGTCGTCGAGCGTCGTCTCGACGAACGTCGCGACGCGCCGATCACCGCTCGCACCCAAGGCGACGATCGCGGCGCGGCGCACGACCAACTCCGGGTCCTCGAGCCGTTGTGTCAAGGGCTCGAGCAGACTCGGGTTGGGAAACTCCTCGAGAGCTCGCACTGCCGCTGCGCGCACGTCGACGATGGGATCCTCGAGGGCCGTACGCAACACCTCGTAAGCACGACGCTCGTGCAGGCAGCTCAAACCGTAAACCGCTTGAATACGCGTACGCAGGTCCTCCGACTCGAAGCAGGCCAGCAAGCGCTCGCCGCTGCGCGCCTCCTCCAAACGGTCCAGCGCCGCCGCCGCAGCCTCGCGGACCTCCGGCTCGGGATCCGCGAGAGCGGCGCGGATCACATCACGTACGGGGACAGATTCCATCGCGCCCGTCTTATCGGCACACACCGGCGCAACCCTGACCCCTTTGAGCTCCGGCTGCTACTGTCCCCAAGATGCGCACGATGGCGTTGGACTTCGGGAAGCGTAGGATCGGGGTTGCGGTCACGGACCCGACCGGGATTCTGGCGCAGCCGCTCGAAACGATCCACCGGTCGAGCGCCGACACTGACACGCATCTCCGTCGCATTGCCGAGATCGTGGCGCAGTACGACGTGGGCCGGATCGTGGTGGGCCTGCCACTGCATCTCGATGGCCGCCACGGACGCGAGGCCGATGAGGCACGCGCTTTCGGGGAAGCGGTCGCGAGACGCACGAAGGTGGCGGTGGAGTTCCTGGATGAGCGTTGGACGACCCTGGAGGCGAAGCGGGTGCTACGTGAGACGGGGTCCAGGAAGCGCGAGCGCGTCGATCCGATCGCGGCGGCGATTCTGCTGCGCGCCTATATCGAGGGCCGCGGAGCATGAGGGGGCGCCTGCTCATCGCCGGTGTCCTGGCGCTGATCGGCATCAGCGCGGCGCTGGCCTGGAGCGTAGCGGGGCTTTGGATTCCGGCCCGGCCCGAGGGCCCCCCCCAGGTTTTCCGTGTGGGTCCGGGCGAGTCCCTCCGTTCGGTCGCGGGCCGGCTCGAGGCCGAGCATCTCCTGCCGGAGCGAGCGCTGTTCGGGCCGAGCGTGCTCGTGGCGTTTGCGCGTTTCGCGGGAGTTGACCACGAGATCAAGAGCGGCGAGTACGACCTGGCGCCGAGCCTGCCGCCGCTTCGCATTCTCGAACAGCTCGTCTCGGGCGCCGTCAAGACCTATGCCGTCACCTTACCGGAGGGGCT